>DASWQX010000141.1:0-5808 GCA_036403495.1 Thermoanaerobaculia bacterium | reverse complement strand
CCTCATGGGGCGGACTCTACAACGAACCCTCCTTGACCCCTCCCCGACCCTGCGGATACGCTGCCTCTTCGCGATGAAAGTCACCGACCACCTGGCCAATGCCAAACAGCCGCTGATCAGCTTCGAGATCATCCCGCCCATGCGCGGCGGCGACGTCAAGGGGCTGCTGGCGCTGATCGACGACCTGGTGAAGTACCATCCGCCGTTCATCGACATCACCAGCCATGCGGCGGAGGTCATCTACGAGGAGACGCCGCAGGGCATCCAGCGCCGGGTCAAGCGCAAGCGGCCGGGCACGCTGGGGGTGTGCGCGCTGATCCAGAACAAGTACCACATCGACGCCGTGCCCCCCATCCTCTGCCAGGGCTTCACCCGCGAGGAGACCGAGGACTTCCTCATCGAGCTGCGCTATCTGGGGATCGACAACGTCCTCGCCGTGCGCGGCGACGACAGCGGTTTCCAGAAGCCCCTCCAGTACGGCCGCAGCGCCAACCGCTACGCCTGCGACCTGGTGGCGCAGATCGCCGCGATGAACCAGGGACGGTACATCGAGGAGGATCTGCTCAACGCCGAGCCCACCAGCTTCTGTGTCGGCGTCGGCGGCTACCCCGAGAAGCACTTCGAGGCGGCCAACCTGCGGCTCGACGTCCGCCGGGTCAAGGAGAAGGTCGAGGCCGGGGCCCACTACGTGGTCACCCAGATGTTCTTCGACAACCAGCACTACTTCCACTTCGTCGACCTCTGCCGCGAGCAGGGGATCAACGTGCCGATTATCCCGGGCCTGAAGATCCTGACCTCGGAAAGGCAGCTCAGCTCGATCCCGCGCAAGTTCTACGTCGAGGTCCCCGCCACGCTGGCCGACGAAGTGATCGCCCACCCCGAGCACGTCGGGGACATCGGCGTCGAGTGGGCCCTCAAGCAATCCCAGGAGCTGCTCGACCGCGGCGTACCCTCGCTCCACTTCTACGTCATGCAGAGCGCGACGGCGATCAAGAAGCTGATGGCGCGGCTGAAGCTCTGACGTCCGGGCGCGGGATTTCCCTCCCCGCTTTCCTTGTTCGTGAGGCCATGATGACCACGATCCTCCATCGCGCTCTCCTCTCCCGGCGCCCCGTCCTGGCGGCCGTCCTCGCCTCCCTCCTCCTGTTGAGCTGCAAGGACGGCGCGAGCGCCGGCAAGGCGCCCGCCGGAGGAGCGCCCCCGAAGCCACCGGCGGTGGGGACCGCGGTCGACTTCCGGCTGCCGTCGGTGGACGGCCGGGCGCTCGGACCTCGGAGCTTCCCGGGCCAGGTCGTGGTGGTGGACTTCTGGGCCACCTGGTGCCTGCCCTGCCGCCTGCAGGCGCAGATCCTCGAGCCCGTCTACCGCGACCTCAAGGGAAGGGGAGTCCAGTTCCTGGCCGCCAACGTGGGCGAGACGCCGGACGAAGTGAAGAAGTTCCTCAAGGAGAAGCCCTTCCCCTATCCGGTGCTGCTCGATCCCGACCAGGCGGTCGCCACCAAACTGGGGGTCTTCGCCCTGCCGACGCTGCTGGTGGTCGACAAGAAGGGGCGCGTCTCCTACTTGCAGGGGGGGATCGCCGACGGCGACACGCTCAAAGCCATGATCAAGAAGGCGGGATCCTAGGGGAAATGACCGTGGGTTCGTTTGCCGCTCCCGGTACGCCGGCAAAATCTCCCGGTGTGCGGCCAAACGGAGCCGTTTGCCCCCCAACCGGGGCCGGCAGGCGGGCAAGAATTCTCTTTTGACTGCATACCGGAGCTATTTGCCAGCGGATTGAAGCCGTTTGGCTACAAATTGGGCTCGTTTCCAGCAAACAGGAGCCGTTTACCTGCAAGCCGGCCTCACTTGCCTGCAAACCGGAGCCGGTGGGCCTTGTGAAAGGTTTCTACGCGGAGTGGAGAGCAGGGCGGCCACGGCGGGCCGCCCCGGTTAGGCATCAAGCCGAGCTAGTCGAGGACGACCAGCACGACGCGGCGGTTCTGGGCGCGACCGGTGCGCGTCTTGTTGTCCGCGACCGGCGTCGTCTTGCCGTAGGAAATCACGTTGATGCGGTGGAGCGGGAAGCTCTGCTTCTGGTTGAGGTAGCGGCGGACGGCCTCGGCCCGCAGCAGCCCCAGCTCCTGGTTGTACTTCTCGGAGCCGATGTTGTCGGTATGCCCCTGGATCTCGACGTAGACGTTCTTGTTGTCCTGCTTGATCTTGGCGGCGAAGTCGTCGAGGGCGGAGGCGGCTTCGGGCGAGAGGTCGGAGGTGTCGAAGCCGAACTTGACCTTCTCGTCGGTCAGCACCGTCTCATAGAGGAACTTCCCCTCGGCGAGCTTGCCGGCGTCCTGGGCGCGCTTCAGCGCGTCCTGGGCGGTCTGCGAGATCTCGCCCATCTTCTGCTCGTGGGCGGCGAGCGTCTTGTCGTGCGCGCTGAGCCGGGTCTGGTTCTCTTCGACCTGCCCCTGGACCTCGTCGACGCGGGTATTGACCGCTCCGGTCTCGGTCTTGACGTACTTCTTGGTCGCACAACCCGTCGTGCCGACCAGCGCGGCGACCAGCGATACGGAAACGATCCACGGCTTCATGTTCATAGTGCTTCTCCCTTGGCTCGGGGTCCCGTCCCTCGAAGGGAACGGGCCTCGGTTGCGGTTCAGCCGCCCGCGCGGGTTCCCGCGGGCGGGGTTCCCTTGTATCCGCGCCGGAAGACCACGGCCTGACGGTCGCGGCTCTTCTTCACCTCCACCGTGAGGGGACGGAATTTGACCGCCCCGTCGCCGGTCGAGAAGCCCAGCACGTATTGATGCCTGACATCTTCGAGGATCTCCGCCAGCGCCTTCTGGAGGTCCTCGTGCTTCGTGATCGGGTAGTAGCGCCCGCCGGTGACGGCCGCCAGCAGGCTCAGCACGTCGGCGTAGCGGTAAAGCTTCTTGCCCTGCTGGTTCAGCTCGTAGGGATCGCCCGAGCCCAGCCCCAGCACGTAGGTGGGGAGCTGCGCCTTCTGGACGATCGCCCGTGCCTGCTCGGGTGTCAGACGGCTGGCGTTGTCCACGCCGTCGGTGATCAGGAGGGCGAACCGCTTGGGGTTGCGCCCCTCCAGGGAAATCTCGGGGATGCGGGCCACGGCGTCGTGGAGGGCGGTGGTGCCATAGGCCTCCCAGTGGTCGCTCGCCTCCCGCAGCGCGCCCTGATTGCGGGTGAAGGGTACCTCAACGTCGAACTGGCCGCCAGCGAAGGTGGCGACCGAGAACTCGTCGCCGGCCACCGCGTGGTCCAGGAAGAAGCCCAGCGCCTCCTTGCTCTCTCCGAGCTTGCCGCCGTTGGCCATGCTCCCCGAGAGGTCCTGGAGGAGGATGACGCTCGCCGGCGCGTCCGCGCGCTGCTCGAAGCTCTCGATGGCCACCGGCCGGCCCTCGACGCTGAGCTGGAAGTCCTTCTTCTCCAGGTTCCTGGCGTAGCCCGCGCCGGCGCGGATGACGACCGGCACGAGCACCAGGCCGACCGACACCTCGTCCTGGAACTCGGGGGTCGCCGCCTGCGGCGCTGGGGCTGACTGTGCCATTGCGGCACTCGCCGCCAGGCTCGCCACCAGCGCCAGGGACGCCATCCTGTAGGATGCTACCTTCATGGCGGGGGCCTTTTTTGCAAGAGCCAAGCCAAAGGCAAGACCCGGGCCACGAGAGGAGACGCGCATGGCAGAGGGAGAGAAGGTCAACATCCGCAACATTTCAATCAAATGCGGTAACTGCGACACCTATCAGACGCTCCTCCGGTACAGCCGGCGGGACGACTGGAACGTCTACACCTACGAGTGCGAGAACGACAAGTGCGACCCCAACGTCACCCGCACGATCGTCGAGGTGCCGGCCGACCTCGACTCCTTCGCCCGCCGGGATCCGACTTGGCGGGGGGGCGGCAAGCACGGCGAGGAGGGGACCGGAGCCGAGGAGTGAGCGTCGCGGGGTCGTCACATAGCGACTTTACTATATTTCGGCCACCCTGCTGTCAACCAGGGACGTAAGGGACAACAAGGACGACAGGGACGGCAAGGACATCAAGGACACAAGCCCGGTATGTTCTGTCCCTGCTGTCCCTGCTGTCCCTCGCTCCGCCCCGCGGCACCCCCTGTGCTAATCTCGCACGCGTCGCGGCGTACGTCACGAATTGCCAGATCCTTCGCAGTGTCCTCGGACCGCCTTTTCGTCGGGAATCGTTGAGGGAACCATGAAAAAGATCGTCCACGTCGTGGGCACGGGAACCATCGGCGAGCCCCTGCTCGGCCTCTTCGAAGATTTCCGGGACAAGATGGGGATCGACGAGGTCACCTTCCACAAGCGGACGCCGCTGGCGTCCGACCGGGCCAAGCTGAATCACCTGATCCAGCGCGGCGCCAAGCTGGCGGTGGACGAGGACGTCCGCTCGGAGTTCGAGAAGCTGGGACATACGGTGACCTACGAGTCCCGCGAGGCGCTGGAGCGGGCGACGGTGATCGTGGACTGCACGCCGGCCGGGAACGAGAACCGCGAGAAGTTCTACGAGAACCTCACCGGCCCCAAGGGCTTCATCGCCCAGGGGAGCGAGTTCGGCTTCGGCAAGCCCTACGCGCGCGGCATCAACGACGAGGTGCTGGTGCCCGGCGAGGACCGCTTCCTCCAGGTCGTCTCCTGCAACACCCACAACATCACCACCCTGATCAAGACGCTCGCCCACCAGGACGGCGCCTACGGGCTGCGCAAGGGGACCTTCGTCTGCATGCGGCGGGCGAACGACATCTCCCAGGTGGACGGCTTCATCCCGGCCCCGAACGTCGGCAAGCATGAGGACCCCCAGTTCGGCACCCACCACGCGCGCGACGCCCACCACGTCTTCGAGACCCTGGGCCTCGACCTCAACGTCTTCTCGAGCACGGTCAAGCTGAGCACGCAGTACATGCACTCGATCTGGTTCAACCTCGAGCTCGACCGTGACACCACGCTGGAGGAGGTCAAGAAACGCCTGCGGGACAACCCGCTGGTGGCGCTGACCGACAAGCGCTACGCCAACCTGATCTTCAGCTTCGGCCGCGACCACGGCTACTACGGCCGCATCCTCTCGCAGACGGTGGCGGTGGTGCCGACGCTGGCGGTGCGCAACAAGCGGGAGATCTACGGCTTCTGCTTCACGCCGCAGGACGGCAACTCGCTGCTCTCGTCCGTGGCGGCCACCCTCTGGTTGATCGATCCGGACTGGAAGAGCGTGGAGAGCCGCCTGCAGCCGCTCCGCCGCTGGCTCTACCGGGAGATCTGAGCCGCCGTCTCCGGCTCCCGAATGAAACCCGTCGAGCTCCGATTTGGCGACCTCCGCATCGAGGGGTGCTCGCGCGCGGGCGATCACAACTGGTTCCGCGTCCATCCGCCGGGGCTCGCCTTCGACGTCGGCCGGGGGGCGCTCCAGCTCGCCGGGGCGCCGGACGTGTTCCTCAGCCACGGCCATCTCGACCACGCGCTGGGGCTGCCGTACGTCCTTTCCCAGCGCTCGCTCCACCGTCTGGTGCATACTCGGGTGTTCTGTCCGGCGGAGATCGCTGAGGCGGTCGGCGCCTTCATCGTCGCCGCGGAGCGGATGGAGAGGGCCCATTACCGGTACGACCTCGTCCCCCTCTCCCCCGGCGACCGGGTGGCGGTGGGGAGGGGGCTGACCGTGGAAGCGTTCGCCACCGACCATGTGGTGCCGAGCCTCGGCTACCACCTCTGGCACGGTCGCCGGCGCCTGGCTCCGGCCTTCGTGGGGCTGCCGCCGGCCGAGCTGATCGGGCTGCGCGAGCGGGGGGTGGAAACCGCCGAG
>DASWQX010000140.1:0-2685 GCA_036403495.1 Thermoanaerobaculia bacterium | reverse complement strand
GGTCTGGCGGCTCCCCGCCGTGCAGATCATGGTCCCGCTGCTGGCGGCGGCGGCGGCGGGGCTCGCCTTCACCCGCTACCCGCTGCACGTCCGCGAGGCGCTGATCGACCTCGCGATCGGCGCCGCCGCGCTGGTGGGGTGGAGCGCCGCCCTCCCCGCCTCCCGTCTGGAGCGCCTGCTGCGCGGGGGGCTCTGGCCGGCCGCTCTCCTGGCGCTGCTGGGGATCGCCCAGTTCCACGGCCTCTGGCAGCCGCTCCGCTTCGCCTCCCTGGCGGCCGGGTCGCGGCTGGCCATCACCTCGCTGGCCGGCAATCCCGGTGACCTCGCGGCGTTCCTCGTCCTCCCCTGCCTGGTGGCCCAGGACCTCCTGCGCCGCCGCCGGCAGGCCGGCGAGGGGTGGGGGAGCGCCGGGGTGCTCGCGGCGGCCCTGGCGCTGGCCGCCGCGGTCTACGCCCTGCTGCTGACCCAGACCCTCGCGGCGGTGGCGGCGCTCGTCGCCGGCAGCCTGCTGCTCTGGGGCGCCGGCATCCCGCGCCGCCGGGCCGCCGCGCTCGCCGCCGGCGCGGTCCTGGCGGCGGCCCTGCTGGTCGTCGCGGTCCCCCCCCTGCGCGGCCGGGTCCTGGAGAAATGGGGCGAGATGGCGCGGGGGAACTGGAACTCCGTGCTCACCGGCCGCTTCGACGGCTGGCGCGCGGCGGTCTGGATGTTCGAGCGCCATCCGCTCGCCGGCGTCGGCCATGGGGCCTACCAGCCGGAGTTCGTGCCGGCGAAGCTGGCGCTGCTCGACCGCGGCGTCACTTTCTTCCCGGGCCTGACCCAGTCCGCCGGCTTCGGCAACGCCCACAACGAGATCCTGGAGTCGGCGGCCGAGTGGGGAATTCCCGGGTTGCTGGCCCTCGCCTGGGGCCTCTGGGTGCTGCTGAACGCCCTGCGCCGGATCCCCGAGCCAGGGGACCGCGCCCTGGCCTGGGCTGGAACCGCGGCCCTCGCCGTGCTCTCCCTGGTCGACTTCCCCTTCCGGGTGGCCCTGGTGGCCTTCCCGGCGCTCCTGTTCCTGAGCTGGGTGCTGCGGCGGGCGGAGGAGGAAGAATCATGAAGGGGAGAACCCTGGCGGCGCTGCTCACCCTCCTGCTCGCCCTGGCGCTGGTGGGCCAGGCGATCCGCTGGCGGAACCGGATGACGGCCAGCCGGTCTCTGAGCAATGTCGAGGCGCTGACCCTGGGGGTCGCCTCCGGCCAGATCCCGCCGCAGGCTCTGGCGGGGAACCTGGAAGCCCTGCGCCGGGCGGCGGCGCTCGACCCGATCGAGGTGGGAATCCCGATCGCCCGCGGCAGCCAGTACTTCCTCCTCGGCCGGTCCGAGCCCGCCGAGGAGGCCTACCGGGAGGCGCTGCGCCTCGAGCCCCGGCCGGAGGCCTATCTCGACCTCGGACGGGCGCAGTGGCTGGCCGGCCGGCGGGACGAGGCGACGCGCAGCTTCGGTCTGGCGCTCCGTCTCGAGCCCCACCTCGCCCGCGAGCTCCCCTCTGGCGCGGTCGGCGCGGCCGGGGCGCCGGCGCCGCCAGGCACGCCATGACACCCGGGACCTCGCCGCCGGCGGTCTTCGCCGCCCTGCGCAGCCTGGCGCGCGAAGGGGCGGTCGAGGTGACCGTCCGCGGCGGCTGCATGGCGCCCCTGCTGGCGGACGGCGGCCGCGCGCGCGTCGGCGCCGCCCGCCTCTATCTCCCCGGCGACGTGGTGGTCTTCCGCGCCGCGGACGGCCGCCTGATCGCCCACCGCCTCCTCGGCTACCGGCTCCACGCCGGCCGCTTCACCCTGGTCACCCGCGGCGACTCCTGCCCGGTGCACGACGCCCCCGTCCCCCTCGACGCCGTCCTCGGCCGCGTCGAGGCGGTCCGCCCTTCAGCGGCGCAGCGCCTGCGCGCCTTGCTCCGCTTCCTCGGCCTCGCGCTAGGACGCAGATGACCTTCGGCGGCGGCTTCCTCCGCGTCCCCGACCTTTTCCCCGGCCGCCGCTCCGGCGAGCCCTGGGGCGACCGCGCCGTCGCCCTCGACGTGGCCGGCGGCCCCTACCTCGTCTCCGGCCTCTCGCCAAGCCAGGAGGAGGCGCTCCGCCACCGCTTCGGCGGGCTCTGCCGGAGTGGGAGCGAGGGGGCGGCCGTCGCCTCGCGGGTCTTCCGCGCGCCGGCCGCGGACTTCCTCGACCGCGACGTGCGCGGCTGGGAGTACGCGCTCGACATGGAGCCCTCGGCGGCCGGCGTGCGGCTCGCCGGCCTGCGGCTGATGGCCAGGCTCGACGGCTGGCCCGATCTCGCCGGCGCCCTCTGGACCTGCGAGACGGCGGGGGAGGAGTGGTCGGCCGCCGTGTGCGAGAACTTCCTGCGGGTGCTCGTCGCCTACCGCCTGCTGGCGCAGGGAGCGGCCCTGATCCACAGCGCCGGGGTGACCGACGGCACGTCCGGCTTCCTCCTCCTCGGCCGCTCGGGCGCCGGCAAGACGACGGCCTCCCGCCTCTGTCTTGCTCAAGGGGCGACGGTGCTATCGGACGACCTCAACGCCGTCCGCCTGGACAGGGGCGGGGCTCAGCTCGAGAAGCTCCCCTTTACGGGCGATCTCGGTGATCGGGGAACGGCGGCGTGGTCGGCATCGGTGGCGTCGTCGGCATCGGTGGCCGGCGTGCCGCTGCG
>DASWQX010000139.1:0-4399 GCA_036403495.1 Thermoanaerobaculia bacterium | reverse complement strand
CCTTCCGGCCATCGTCCGCCATCGAGCGGTCGAAGGCCGCGAGCACGCGCACGGCGGCGGCGCCGCTCCAGCCATCGGAGACCGGCCGGACGCCGCTGCCGATGCACTCGAGAAAGTGATCGCATTCGGCCCGCAACGGCTCGTTGGCCGCGATTCTCGGGATCAGGATGTCGCCCTCCCGGATGCTGGTCCGGAAGGAAGCGAAGGTGTCGATGAAGCCGGGGGACCGTTGCTCGGTCACCGTCTTGTCATAGAGCCGCAGTGGCTCGGAGAGATTCATGTCGTCGAAAGTCAGCATGCCTTTTTCGCCTACGATCGTGATGTCGCGCACCTTGCGAGGATTGAGCCAGGAGACCTGGAGGTGAACCATGACGCCGTTGTCGTACCAGAGGTTCGCGAACGCGGCATCCTCGATGCCCGCGTTGATCCAGGAGCCGCCATGGGCGGTGGCGTGCGTGGGGACGCCTTCCAGCCAGTAGTTGACGATGGCGACGTCGTGCGCCGCCAAATCCCATGCGGCGTTGACATCCATGCGGATGGGCCCCAGGTTGGTCCTCGCCATGGAGACATAGAAGATCTGGCCGAGCTTCCCTTCGTCGAGGTACTGCTTGACCCGCCGGATGGCGGCGTTGAAAAGAAAGACGTGTCCGACCATGAGAATCCGGCTCTCGGCTTCGGCCAGCGCACAGAGCTCCTCGGCTTCCGCCAGGCGGGTGGCGATCGGCTTCTCGACCAGCACATGCTTGCCGGCCCGCAGAGCGGCCGCCGCGAGCGCGTAGTGAGTGGAGGTGGGGGTGGCGATGACGACCGCGTCGACGTCCGGGTCGGCCAGGACGCGGTCGACGTCCGAGGTCACCCCGATCTCGGGATAACGGCTCTTGGTGAGCGCCAGGCGCGCCGGGTCCCGATCGACCACCCAGACGACATCGCTTGCCAGATGGTTGTGGAAGTTGCGGATCAGGTTGGGGCCCCAGTGGCCCGCCCCGAATACGGCGATGCGCAGAATGCGGTTGGGATGAGAGGTCATGGTCAGTGCAGATCCGTCCGGTAGATGAGAACCTCTGAATTTGCCGGGGCCGCCACAGGCGTCCAGCTCCCGGCGGCGGGGAAACGGGCTTGCAGGCTCGGCAGCATCCCCTTGCTCACGACATCGCGCGCCACGACGAGCACCACGCGCAACGGCGCCGCGGACCGGAAGGCTCCGGAGGCGCGCAGGTCGGCCGCCGGCACATAGCGCGCGCCGAGCGGAGCGAAGAAGGGAGCGACCGGGAACGTCCGCTGCGGGAACTCCAGCCAGGGCACGAAGCCGGAGTACCCCCCCCAGACGTCCCCCGCCAGGATCACGACGTCGCGGGGAGAGCTCAGGGCGGATGCGACGGCCGCCTGCACCGCCGGCACGTCATGCTGCGAAACCTCGGGCACGAACAGGCCGGTCGAGGAGGGGACGTAGTGCAGCGCGTAGCGCTTGAGGACGTCGTTCTTGATGAAGATGCCGCAGGCGAAGGCGATCGGGAGAGCGAAGAAATAGAGAAGTGCCACCGCCGGGATCAGGCGTGGTTTCGGCGCCGGCTCTCGAGGCTGGATGGTCAGCCACTCCGCAAGCGCGAGCCCCTGGACCCAGGGAAGGAAGCCGATCGCCAGCCGCGCCTCATTAGCCAGGTAGTTGTAGCGCACCAGGAAGGAGACGACCATCAGCTCCAGATAGAAACCGAGGGTGAGAATCAGGGCTAAAGAGGCGCCGTCGTCCCGCCGCCGCCGCGCGCGCGCCAGTCCCCAGGCCAGCATCAGGGTCCCGGGGATCCCCAGCAGGGCCTTGAGCGCCAGCCGCTCGCGGTCGTCGAGCCCCCTCAGGAAGGGCAGGTGGGAGTCGCTGAAATACGTCAGATGAGTCATCCAGAGATCGTTCTGAAACAGACTCAGGCCGGGAGCTCCCGCCAGCGTCAGGAGGAGGAACGGCGGGCTGACGCCCTGGGCGTCGTGGCTCCAGACGGAACGCTTGCCGCTGACGCTTTCGGAGAAACCCGCTCGCCGGAGATTGAAGGCGAGAAGGACCAGGATGGGGAGAGCGAAACCGACCCCCAGGGCCACCAGGGGGCGCCAGCGCGGGAGGAGAGTGGCGATGGACAGGCGACGGCCGGCGCTCGCGATGCGCAGCGCCATCCAGACAAGGATCGGCGCCGCTGCCAGGAACAGCGCGTAGCGCACCCAGTACGTGGCGCCCAGGGCCAGGCCGCAGAGCAGGAGCGGCAGCGCCCGGGCTTCGCGGCTCATCTGGCGCAGGGCCATGAGAGCGAGCCACGGCCCGGCGGCAAAGGCGAGGATGTCGACCGTCCGGAGGGTGGCCGCACCCCCGATCGTCAGGGCGTAGACCGCCAGCGAGAGCCCGTAGAGGATCCGGACCGCCCGGGGGAGCCGCAGGGTGTTCCCCAGGCGGAGGAAGCCCAGGCAGCCGGTGAGAAAGAGTGCGAAGCTGCCGATCCGTAGCGCCGCCGCGAGGGAGAGGCCGGCGGCCGCGAGAGGGGCGAAGAGGTAGGGGAACGCGGGGGGCCACCAGTTGCTCGCGACGAAAGAATCCCGGCTGAGATCCCGCGGATCGGGAAGGCGCAATGTGGCGGGGTCCGGCGAGTCGCCGCGCACCCACTGGGCGACCGATTCGAGCTGGAAGGCGACGTCGCTGTCGACCTCATAGGGCACCCGGGACGCTCCCAGGTAAACGGCGCCGACGAGGACCAGAAGCAGGAGGTCGCCAACGGGGAGGCGCCAGGACATGAAGAATTTCTGTAAGCTCATCGGAGATCGCCGATTTCCTCTCGAACGATGGCGAGAATTTCCCCCGGAGTATAGACGTTCGCCCGGTGCCCGGGCTCCTTGCCGAAGCTGCGGCTGAGGCCGGGATAGCCCCATTGCTCCTGGTGCTGAAGAGCGGAGGGGAAGGATTCCCCGAGCGGAACGAGGGTCCGCTTGCCGAACGCCGCCGCGGCATGCAGGACCATGCTCGAGTTGGCGACGACGAGGTCGGCCGCGGCCACCAGCGCGAAGACCTCGCGGAGCGATGGCGGCTCCGGGAAGGAGCGGACCGCGGGTGCCGCCGCGGGTGCCGCCGCAACTACGGCCGCGACGAGCGCCTCCTCGCGCGGGCCGCCGAGCGCCAGGATCGAGGCACCGGGGAGACCCGCCGCGACAACGCCGAAGTGCTCCGCGGGCCAGCGCTTGGCGGCGAGCCCGCCGCCGGGAGCGATCACCACCCGCCTTCCTGCCGCTCCGGCGGCGGCCCACCAGCGCTCCGCGGCCTCCCGCTCGCCGGAGGTGAGGAAGATCTGGGGACGCGGGGGGGGCAGGTCCTGGGCGCCCAGGAGCTCGGCGAAGCGCAGGGCGGAGCGGCCGACGTGCTCGTGAGAATCGAACTCCACCGCCGCCTGGACGGCCGAGTGGCCACCGGCGTAGCCGCGCACGCCCAAACGATAGGGAACTCGGGCTTGCAGCAGGAGGAGCGACCCCCAGACGCTGCCGAGCACGTCGATGCCGATCTCGAAGCCGCGCTCCGCCAGGGTCCGCACCTCGGGCGAGGAGCGGAGATAGGCGAGCCGCCCCGGCAGGCCGGCCTGGGCGTGATACTTGTTGAACCAGGGAGCGTTGATGGGGAGCACCTCCGAGAGGTGAGGGTTGCCGCGCAGCACCTCGCGGCTCCAGTCTCCCACCCCGGCCGCGATCCAGGCTGCCGGGAACCGGCGGCGAAGCGCTTCAAAGAGTGGCGTGATCACCAGCAGGTCGCCGATGTCGTTGTTACGCAGGACGAACAGCGAGCGCGGCTCGCTCGGGGGTGTCGCCGGGGAGGGCACCCGGGAGGCGGCGAGCCGCACGGCCCCCTCTTCCGCCGCGGCCGCGGCGGTCCGGGCGGTCCGACGCAGCGCTCTCAAGGGGTGCAGACCACCCAAAAGGGCTCCTCTCGCCGTCCCGCGCGGCAGTCGGCCACCAGGGCCTCGAGGTGAGGGATCCTGCGGACCGGGCGTCCCAGGTAGCGCGCCCATACCTTCTCGCCGAAGCTCCGCTGAGGTGCTATCTCCAGCAGCTCGATGCGCGGTTGGATCTCCCGCAGCTCGGCAAGGAGGCCTTCGACCGTAGTCGGGGTGGCGAGGAACCCGGGATGGATCTCCACGAACAGGATCGGCCGGTGCTTCCGCAACAGGCGCCGGGCGCCGGCCAGCACGTGGCCCTCATAGCCCTCGACATCGATCTTGACGAAGTCGACCGGTCCTTCGAGAGCGGCATCGAGGCGGGTCAGCGGCACGGTGAAGTCGCCGCCGTCGCCGGCCACGGCGGCGTTGATGCCCGTCCGCATGGCGAGCCGGCCCTCCCCGTCCCCCACCGCGGCGGCGACGACGCGGACGTTGCGCAGCCG
>DASWQX010000138.1:0-9259 GCA_036403495.1 Thermoanaerobaculia bacterium | reverse complement strand
GCCGATCCAGTACGCCGACTTCGCCGCCTGGCAGCGCCGCTGGCTGGCCGGCCCGGTGCTCGCGGGCCAGCTCGACTACTGGCGCCGGCAGCTCGCCGGGGCTCCCGAGGCGCTCGACCTGCCGACCGACCGCCCCCGGCCGCCGGTGGAGACCTCGCGCGGCACCAGCTTCTCGACGCCCCTCCCCTCGGCCGTGGCGGCGGGCGTCCGCGCCCTCTCGCGTTCGCAGGGAGCGACCCTCTTCATGACCCTCCTCGCCGGCTTCGCGGCGCAGCTCCACCGCTATACGGGCGAGGCCGACATCCTGCTCGGCTCGCCGGTCGCCAACCGCACCCGGGGCGAGACCGAGGGTCTCCTCGGCTTCTTCGTCAACACCCTGGTGATGCGCGCCGACCTCGCCGGCGATCCCGGGTTCGACGCCCTGGTGGCCCGCGTGCGCGAGATGGCGCTCGCCGCCTACGCCCACCAGGACCTCCCCTTCGAGCGGCTGGTCGAGGAGCTGGCGCCGCAGCGCAGCTTGGCCCGCAGCCCGCTCTTTCAGGTCTCGTTCGTGCTCGGCGTGGAGGAGGCTTCCCGCGAGCTGGCGCCCGGGCTGCCGCTGACCCCCCTGCTGGTCGACTATCGGACCGCCAAGTACGACCTGACGCTCGCCGTCGACCTCCAGGGCGACGCGATGATCGCCAGCTTCGAGTACCGCACCGACCTCTTCGACCGCGCCACGGTGGTGCGCTGGGGAGATCACCTCGCCCACCTGCTCGCCGCCGTCGCCGCCCGCCCCGGCCTGCCGCTGTCGGAGATCGGCCTGCTCGGCGCGGCGGAGCGCCACCAGATCGAGCGCGAGTGGAACGACACCGCGCCCCTCCCGGCTCCCGCGCTCTGCCTGCACCAGCTCTTCGAGGCCCAGGCGGCGCGCACGCCGGAGGCGGTGGCTCTGGTCGCCCCGGATGGCCGGGAGCGCCTGAGCTACCGCGAGCTGAACGCCCGGGCCGCGGCCCTGGCCGGCCGCCTGCGCGCCCTGGGAGTGGGGCCGGAGGGGCTGGCCGGCGTGCTGATGGACCGCACGGTGGAGCTGGTGGTGGCCCTCCTCGCCGTGCTCAAGGCGGGCGGCGCCTACGTACCGATCGATCCGCACTATCCGGAGGAGCGCCGCAGGTTCCTGCTCGCCGACTCCGGGGCGGCGGTGGTGCTGACCCGCGCCGCTCTCCTCCCCCTGCTCGCCGGCGGTGCCGGGGCCGGCGCGAAGGTGCTCTGCCTGGACGCCGCTCCGGAGGAAAGCGCCGGTGCTTCCCCTCCGGCTCATCCGGCTCAAGAATCGCCGGGGAACCTGGCCTATCTGATCTACACCTCGGGCTCGACCGGCCGGCCGAAAGGGGTGGCGATCGAGCACCGGAGCGCCGTCGCCCTCGTGACCTGGGCGCGGGACGTCTTCCCGCCCGCGGATCTCGACTCGGTTCTCGCCGCCACCTCGATCTGCTTCGATCTCTCGGTGTTCGAGCTGTTCGTCCCGTTGAGCTGCGGCGGCAGCGTCCGCCTGGTCGAGAACGCCCTGGCCCTGATCGGCGGCGGGTTCGAGGGGCTGACCCTGATCAACACGGTCCCCTCGGCGATGACCGAGCTCGTCAACGCGGACGCCGTCCCCGTCTCGGTGCGGACGGTCAACCTGGCCGGCGAGCCGCTCTCGCGGGCGCTGGTCGATCGGATCCACGCGCCGGGCCGGGTCGGGCGGGTCCTGAACCTCTACGGCCCCTCCGAGGACACCACCTACTCGACCTGGGCGGCGATCCCGCGCGGCACAGCGGCGGCGCCGTCGATCGGCCGGCCGGTGGCCGGGACCGGCGCCTATCTGGTCGACTCCCGGCTGGCGCCTGTGCCCCTGGGAGTGCCCGGCGAGCTGGTGCTGGCCGGCGCCGGGCTGGCCCGCGGCTACCACGGCCGTCCGGAGCTCACGGCGGAGCGCTTCCTCCCGGACCCCTTCGCCACTGAGCCGGGTGGACGGATCTACCGGACCGGCGACCTGGCGCGCCACCGGGGAGACGGCGAAATCGAGTTCCTGGGCCGCATCGATCACCAGGTCAAGCTGCGCGGGTTCCGCATCGAGCTGGGCGAGGTCGAGGCTGTCCTGACCTCGCACCCCGCGGTCGAGCGGGTGGTGGTCGCCACGTATGCCTATGGACCGGAGGACGTACGGCTGGTCGCTTGGGCGATGCCCGCGCCGGGCCAGGCTGTCGAGGGGGAAGCCGTGCGCGCCTGGGCGGGAGAGCGGCTGCCGGAGTTCATGGTTCCCGCGGCCGTGGTGGTGCTCGCCGCCCTCCCGCTGACGCCCAACGGCAAGGTGGACCGCCGCGCCCTGCCGCCGCCCGCGGCCCCCGACCGGTCCACCGCCGCCGGCGGCGTGCCGCCGCGCTCGCCTCTGGAGGAGCTGACCGCCGGCCTCTGGGCCGAGCTCCTGGGCGGTGGGCTCCCGGGCCTCCACGACGATTTTTTCGCCCTCGGCGGGTACTCTCTGCTCGCCATCCGGATGCTGGCGCGCCTGCGCGCCGCCACCGGGGTCGACCTCCCCCTACGCGCGCTGTTCGCCCATCCGACGGTAGCCGCGCTGGCGGCGGAGGTCGCGCGCAACCTGCGGGCGCCCGGCGCGCCGGCGCTCCCCCCGATCGAGCCCGGTATCGCCGGGAACGAGGCGCCGGCCTCCGCCGCCCAGGAGCGGCTCTGGTACTTCCACCAGCTCGACCCCGGGGGCTCGGTGCTCAACGTCCCGCACCCCCTCCGGCTGATCGGGCCGCTGCGCCCCGCCGCCCTGGCCCGGGCCCTGACCGGAATCGCGCGCCGCCACGCCTCCCTGCGTACCGCCTTCGCCTACGGCGCCGAGGGGCTCCGCCAGCGGATCGGGCCCGCCGCGGAGGTCGCGCTCCCGCTGACCGACCTCTCGGCTCTCCCTTCGGACCGCCGGGAGGAGGAGGTCCGCCGCCTGACCGCAGCGGAGGGGCGCCAGCCCTTCGACCTCGCGGCGGCGCCGCTCTGGCGCGCCGGCCTGCTCCACCTGGGAGGCGAGGAGCATCTGCTCTTCCTCACTTTCCACCACGCCATCACCGACGGCTGGTCGACGGAGATCTTCGATCGCGAGCTGGCGGCGCTCTACACGGCCGAAACCGAGCCGGGCGCCCCCGCGTCCCCTGAGCCGGCGCTCCAGTACGCCGACTTCACCCTCTGGCAGCGCCGCTGGCTGACCGAGGAGGTGCTGGCGCCGCAGCTCGCCTACTGGCGCCGGCAGCTCGCCGGCATGCCCCCCGCGCTCGACCTCCCCGCCGACCGCCCGCGCCCGCCGCGCCGGAGCTTCCGGGGCGCGGTCAGGCTCCTGCCGCTGGCGCCGGAGCTCTCCACCAAGGTCCGGGAGCTCGGCCGCCGCGAGGGGACGACCCTCTTCATGACCGCCCTGGCCACCTTCGCCGCCCTGCTCGGCCGCTACACCGGCCGCACCGACGTCGTGATCGGCTCGCCGGCGGCCAACCGCCACCAACCGGGGACCGAGGGGATGATCGGCTTCTTCGTCGGCAATCTGGTCCTGCGGCTCGACCTCGGCGGCGACCCCACCTTCCGCGAGCTGCTCCGCCGCGCCCGCGAGGCCGCCCTCGGCGCCTACGCCCACCCGGACGTCCCGTTCGAGCGCCTGGTCGACGAGTTGGACACGGCGCGCGACAAGGGCCGCAATTCCCTGTTCCAGGTGATGCTCTCGGTGCAGCCCCCGGCCGGCGAGCCCTTCCGCTTCGCCGGCCTGGCCGCCGAGCCGATCGAGGCGCACACCGACACCTCGATGTTCGACTTCACGCTCTTCTTCCTCGACGGCCCCGAGGGGCTCCTGGTGGCGGGCGAATACAGCCTCGACCTCTTCGAGGGGTCGACGGTGGAGCGGATGCTCGCCCACGCCGCCACGCTGCTCACGGCGGTCGCCGCCGACCCGGAGCTGCGCCTCTCCGCCCTGCCCGCCGAGATCGCGCCGCGCCCCGCTGTCGTGGCCGCCGCCCCGGCACCGCCCTCGGCGCCTGAGGAGGGGAGCGCCGATTCCGATCTCGCCCGCCGCCAGGCTCTCGCCGAACGCCGCGCGCGCTTGGCCGGCGCCGGCAAGGAGCTGCTCGAGAGCCGCCTGCGGAGGGGAAAGTGAAGCCCGCCGATCCGGCCGACCGCGCCGCTCAGCTCGCCGAGCGCCGGGCCCGGCTCTCCGCGGATCAGCGGAGCCTGCTGGAGCAGCGGCTGCGGACGCGGAGCCCGCGCACGGAGGAGGTCCCCGCGGCCTCCTCGTCGCTGGTGGCGATCCAGCCCGCCGGCTCGCGCCCCCCCTTCTTCTGCGTCCATCCGGCCGGCGGCGACGTCCTCGGCTTCCAGGGCCTGGCCCACCACCTGGGGGCGGACCAGCCCTTCTACGGCCTGCAATCCCGCGGGCTCGCGGCGGGCGAAGAGCCGCTCGCCAGCCTGGAGGAGATGGCGGCCGGCTACCGCGCCGCGATCGCCCGGGTCAGCCCCGGTCCCTACTACCTCGGCGGCTGGTCGCTGGGGGGAGCCGTGGTCTTCGAGCTCGCCCGCCAGCTCGCCGCCGCGGGGGCCGAAGTCGCGCTGCTGGCCATCCTCGACGGCACCCCCGGCCCCTGGCCGCGGCCGGCCGCCGGGGAAGCGGACGCCGGGCCGGACGAGAAGGACGACGCCTACTGGCTGATGGAGATCGCCGACTACCTGCAGCGCCTTTGGGGGGTGGATCTCGGCCTCTCCTATGAGATCCTGCGCGCGCTGGACCCCGCGGCCCAGGTCGAGCGCTTTCTCGCCGGAGTGAAGGACACGCCGTTCGGCGCCGCGGCCGCCGCGGAGCCGCTCCGCCGGCTGCTCGGCGTCTTCAAGGCCAACGTGCGCGCCTTCCGGAGCTACCGGCCAGGACCGTACCCCGGGCGGGTCACCCTGTTCCGCCCGGCGGACGGCGAAGAGGACGCGGCGGCATTGGCCGATCCCACGCTCGGCTGGGGCGCGCTCTCCCCGCTGCCGGTCGAGATCGAGACCGTTCCGGGCGACCACATCAGCGCCCTCGCCGAGCCTCACGTGAAAACCTTGGCGGCGCGATTGCGCACCCGGATCGACCGGGTGACCGCATGAGCGCTACTTTGTCGGCGGTGCCGCCGGTCGGGCCCTCATCACCCCGGCCCTCTTCTCCCAGCCTCCCCCCCTTCCCAACGGGAGAAGAGGGAGGGGTTAGAAGAGTTAGTAGAAAGACAGAATTGGCGGCTGTTTTAGCCCCTCTCTCCCGGCGGTTGGGGGGGAGGCTGGGAGAGAGGGGTTGGGGAGTGAGGGTCAGCCCCGAAGGGGCGGCACTCTTCGGCCCGCAATCTGACAAAGTAGGCCGAGAGTGACCGAATGAAATCCCGTTTTTGGAAGTTCCTGCGCTGGACCCTCCTCGTCCTGATCGCCCTGGTCGTCGCCGCCGGCCTCGTCTTCTACATCCTCGTGCGCCGCGCCTGGCCGGAGGTCGACGGCCGCCTCGCCGTGAAAGGCCTCCAGGCTCCCGTCGAGATCGTGCGGGTCGAGCCCGGAGTCCCCCACCTCTACGCTCAGAATACCCACGACCTCTTCTTCGCCCAGGGCTACGTCCACGCCCAGGACCGGCTCTGGCAGATGGAGTTCAACCGCGTCGTCGGCCAGGGGCGCGTCTCCGCCCTGTTCGGCGAGGGCGCCCTCGACATCGACAAGGCGATGCGCATCCTCGGCCTCGCCCAGGCCGCCGCGCGCGACTGGCAGACGCTCTCCCCTCCCACCCGCGCCATCCTCACCGCCTACGCCGATGGGGTCAACGCCTACCTCTCGACCCACCGCGGCCGGCTGCCGATCGAGTTCGCCCTGCTCGGCGTCGAGCCCAAGCCCTGGACGCCCGTCGACTCGCTGACCTGGGGCAAGCTGATGAGCTTGAACCTCAGCCAGAACCACCCCTTCGAGATCCTGCGCGCCCACCTGATCGCCAAGCTCGGCGAGCCCGTGGCGCGGCGGCTGATGTCCCCCTACCCGGTGACCGATCCGGTGATCGTGCCCCCCGGCGTCCACGGCTACGCGAGCCTCGCCGCGCCGCAGCTCCCGAGCGGCATGCTCGCCTCGCTCCCCGGTTTCGGCATGCTCTCGGGGAAGGGGCAGGCCTGGGGGAGCAACGGTTGGGTGGTCGCCGGCAGCCGCACCGCGAGCGGCAAGCCGCTGCTCGCCAACGACACCCATCTCGGCCTCCAGATGCCCTCGGTCTGGTACCAGGTCGGCCTCCACGGCGGCGGCTACGACGAGGCCGGCTTCTCCTTCCCCGGCATGCCCTTCGTCGTCATCGGCCACAACCCGCGGATCGCCTGGGGAATCACCAATCTCTGCGCCGACGTCGAGGACCTCTACATCGAGAAGCTCGACGACGCGGCCCACCCGCGGCGCTACCAGTTCCAGGGCGGCTGGCGCGACCTCGTCCTGCGGAGCGAGCAGATCGAGGTCAAGGGGAAGCCCACGATCACCCTCGAGGTGCGCGAGACCCTCCACGGCCCGATCATCAACGACGCCATCTCCGAGCTGAAGGGGAGCCCGCCCACCGCCATCCGCTGGCCCGCCCTCGGCGGCACCCGGCTGGTCGATGCGCTCGCGGCCATGAACCTGGCGACGGACTGGCCCTCCTTCCACCGCGCCCTGGAAGTCTGGGACACCCCGAGCGTCAACTTCGTCTACGCCGACGTCGACGGCCACATCGGCTACCAGTCGACCGCCCGCATCCCCATCCGCGCCGCCGGCCACCAGGGGCTGGTGCCCGTCCCCGGCTGGGATGGCCGCTCGGAATGGCAGGGATTCATTCCCTACGAGAAGATGCCCTTCGTGCTCGATCCGCCCCAGGGCTTCATCGTCACCGCCAACAACAAGGTGGTGGGGAATGACTATCCCTACTTCATCGCCTACGACATGGCCGACCCCTACCGCGCGCGGCGGATCACCGACCTGCTCTCGGCCGGCAAGGGGTTCACCGCCGAGAGCCTGCGGAACATCCAGGCCGACACCCTCGGCCTCCCCGACGCGGCCCTGCGCCCCTACCTGCTGGCCGCCAAGCCCGCCAGCGACCGCGAGAGCCGGGCGCTCGACGAGGTCCGCCGCTGGGACCTCCGCTACGAGCCGGGCTCGGCCGGCGCCTCGGTCTACGAGGTCTGGTACTGGTACCTGATCGAGGACATTCTGAGCGACGAGCTGGGGCCGGACGTGTTCAAGGAGTACCGCACCGTGGGCCTCAGCCAGGTGCCGTCGATCATCGATCTCATGGGACATCCGGACGACCCCCTCTTCGACGACCGGCGGACCCCCGCGGTCGAGCACCGGGACGACATCGTCCGCCGGAGCTTCGGCCACGCCATGGCCTGGCTGTCGAAGCGCTACGGCGACGATCCCGCGCAGTGGACCTACGGCAAGGTCCACTCGGTCACCTTCGTCCACGCGCCGCTGGGGCAGAGCGGCATCGCCCCCCTGGAGCGCCTTTTCAACAGCGCCACCTTTCCGTCCCGCGGCACCTTCTTCACCGTAGACGCCGCGATGCCCGACTTCACCGCGCCCTTCCACGTGGTCTTCGGCACCTCGCAGCGGATGATCGTCGACTTCGCCGACCTGGAGGCCTCCACCTGGGTCAACAGCACCGGCCAGAACGCCCAGCTCTGGCACCGCCACCGCGAGGACCAGATCCCGAAGTGGGAAGCGGTCGAGGCCTATCCCATGCGCTTCGGCGCCAAAGCGGTGCGCGACCACGCCGAGAGCCACTTGACCCTGGTGCCTGGAGGCCCACAATGACCTCCGGGATGACCGACGATCGTACCGACGATTTGACCGATCAGCCGCAACGCGAGAGCCTCTGCCGCGCCGTCGCCGAGCTGGGTGCCCAGGGGTGGTGCCAGGGCACGGGGGGGAACTTCAGCGTCACCCTGAGCCAGGATCCGCTCCGCCTCCTCTGCACCCGCTCCGGCGTCGACAAGCGGCGCCTCGGCCCCGCGGATCTGATGCTGATCGGTCCGGCGGGCGAGGCGGCGCCCGGCGAGACGGGGAAGCCGTCCGCCGAGGCCGCCCTGCACAGCCGGATCGTCGAGCTGACCGGCGCCGCCTCGGTGCTCCACGTCCACTCGGTGGCCAACACGCTCCTCTCCGAGCACTTCGTCCGGGAAGGGGGCTTCACCCTTCGCGGTTATGAGATGCTGAAGGGCTTGCGCGGCGTCGCGACCCACGAGTCGGCCGTCTTCGTGCCGATCCTCGCCAACTCGCAGGACATCCCGAGCCTCTCCGAGGAGGTCACGAAACTCCACGCCGCGCACTCTGATCTATGGGGCTTCCTTCTTTCGGGCCATGGGCTCTACACTTGGGGGAGCTCGCTCGAGGAGGCGAAGCGGCACGTCGAGATCTTCGAATTCCTCTTCGAATGCGCGGCGCGCCGGACCCAGTTCCGCCCGTTTACCGGATCGTTTGACCGATAGGAGATTGACCCATGGCGACCGTCACCGTCCGCGACACTCAGCACTCCATGACCGACGCGGGCGAGATCCGCGCCTTCCTCCAGCCTTTCGGCATCTGGTACCGCCGCTTCGAGGGCTCCGACCAGCTCTCCGAGACCGCGGAAGATCAGGAGATCCTGGCCGCCTACGACGAGCCCATCCGCGAGCTGATGGCCGAGGGGGGCTACGTCACCGCCGACGTGATCAACATCCGTCCGGACGTGCCGAACCTGGACACCATGCTCAACCGGTTCAACAAAGAGCACTGGCACGACGAGGACGAGGTCCGCTTCATCGTCCACGGCCGCGGCCTCTTCCACATCCACCCCAAGGACGGCCCGGTGTTCAGCATCGAGGTCGTCAAGGGCGACATGATCAAGGTCCCCCTCGGCACCCACCACTGGTTCGACCTCTGCCAGGATCGCACCATCCGCGCCATCCGCCTGTTCCAGGACGTCACCGGCTGGACCCCGCAATACACCGGCTCCGGCACCGACGCCAACTACCAGCCGCTCTGCTTCGGCCCGATGTACATGCCGGCACGGGCGGTGTAGACGCGCTCGCCAGCGCCAAAGGGGTGCCTCGAAATCCAGCCCCGAAGGGGCGAAGGCATGTAGCCTGGGGCGCCAGCCCTCGCTCTCATGCAATAGTGGGCAGCTCTTGGATCTGTGTGCTTCGGGAGTCGACCGCCCGCAGGGCGGAAGTTACCCAGCCTGGGGTGTCAACCCCAGGGGGAGAGGGCA
>DASWQX010000137.1:0-3851 GCA_036403495.1 Thermoanaerobaculia bacterium | reverse complement strand
GCTGGCCGCCGCCGACGGCGACGAGATCTTCTCGCTCCGCCGCCGGCCGCAGCGCCACGTCAATCTCCGCGGCTCGGGGGAGACCTTCGCCATCCTCGCCGGCGGCCGCACGATCGGCACGGTGGACGGCGTGCGCGTGCTCCACGAGTGCCACCCTGGCGCGGTCTACCTCCACGCCGGGCGGCAGTTCCTGGTCACCGCCCTGGAGCGCGAGGAGCGGCGGGTGCAGGCGGAGGCGGCGGACCTCGACTACTTCACCACACCGCTGACCGAGAAAGAGACCGAGATCCTGGAAGTGCTGGAGGAGAAAAGTGTGGGCCCCCTCCAGGCCTGGCTCGGCCGCCTGAAGGTGACCGAGCGGGTGGTGGGCTTCGAGCGCAAGCGCATCCACGGCCAGGAAGTGATCGACCAGACGCCGCTCGACCTCCCCCCGGTCGAGTTCGAGACGGTGGGGCTCTGGTGGGCGGCGCCGCAGGCGATCGAGGAGACCCTGCGCCGCCAGGGCGAGCACTTCCTCGGCTCTCTCCACGCCTCGGAGCACACCGGCATCTCGCTTTTCCCCATCCTGGCGCTCTGCGACCGCGGGGACATCGGCGGCATCTCCTACCCCCTCCATCCGCAGATGGGCACCGGCGCCGTCTTCATCTATGACGGCCATCCGGGCGGCGTCGGCATCGCCGCCCGCGGCTTCGAGGATCTCACGGACCTGCTGGGACGGATCCTGCTGCTGCTCGAAGGGTGCCCGTGCGAGAAGGGGTGTCCCTCGTGCGTGCAGTCCCCCAAGTGCGGCAACGGCAACCGGCCGCTCGACAAGCCAGGCGCGGCGCGCACGCTGCGCCTGCTGCTCGGGCAGGAGGAGCCGGCGGTGCCGTGGGGCGAGGCGGTGCGGGTGACTCTGATGGTGGCGGAGGCGGTGGAGGAAGAGGTGGGCGACCGCGGGTCGTCCCTACAGCCTCCGGCGGAACGGGTCGTAGGGGCGACCCGCGGTCGCCCTTCCGCCACCGTCGAGGAATCGCCAAGCCAGCGCCACGCGCATCTGCGGATCTCTCCCGCCGCGCCCGTCGAGCCGATCCGGGCCGAGCCTCTGCTGCTCCAGCGCCCCTCGTTCCCCAGCGACCGGGGCGAGCGGGCGGCATGGGGAGGGCCCGGCTCGGCGGCGAGGGTGCGCACGGGGGAGCCGCCCTGCACGGTCCTCTTCGACCTCGAAACGCTCCGCTCCGCGGCCGACGTCGGCGGCTGGCACAAGGCGCACCGGATGGGAGTCGCGGTCGGGGTGGCCTGCTTCCTGGAGGAGGGGCGCATCGAGGTCTATCCGGAAGGCCAGGTGGGGGCGCTGATGGACGCCCTCCGCCGCGCCTCGCTGGTGATCGGCTACAACATCAAGCGCTTCGACTACCTGGTCCTCGCCGGCTATTCGGGGGAGGACTTCGCGCGCACCCTGCCGACGCTCGACCTGCTGGAGGACGTCGCCTGCCGCCTCGGCTTCCGGGTGGGGATGGGGCACCTCGCCCTGGAGACGCTGGGCGTGGGGAAGTCCGCCGACGGCCTGCAATCGCTCGAATGGGTCCGCCAGGGGCGCCTCGACCTCGTCGAGCAGTATTGCCGGAAGGATGTCGAGATCCTGCGCGACCTCTACCTCCACGGCCGGCGCGAGGGGTTCCTCTTCTACCGCGACAAGCAGCGGGACCAGAAGCTGAAGCTGGGGGTGGAGTGGTAGGGTTGAGGAGGCACGGGGTGACGACGGCGGCCTGCGACCTCACCCCAACCCCTCTCCTGAAGGAGGAGGGGCTTCAGGGTTATCTTTGCTGTTCTCCCTCTCCTTGAGGAGAGGGCCGGGGTGAGGTCGCAGGCCACGGAATCTGGCTTCGTCTTGAGATTCAAGGAGCTCGCCGATGATCCACCGCCCTCGCCCCCTCCTCCTCGCGCTCTCCCTGTTCGTCCTGGCCGGCTGCGGGGAGCTCAACACCCTCGCCCACATGGAGTCGCCGACGGTGGACGTCACCGGCGTCAAGCTGCTGGGGACGACCCTGGCCGGGGCCGACGTGCTGGTGCAGTTCCGGGTGGACAACCCCAACGACGTCGACCTGGTCCTCGACGGCATCACCTACAAGCTGCGCCTGAACGGCGAGCAGCTCCTCGACGGCCACTACGACAAGCAGGTGCAGATCGCCGCCTCCGACCGCACCGCCGTCGAGCTGCCGGTGACGATCCGGTTCGCCGACCTCACCCGCGTCATCGCGACTCTGCAGGGAAAGAAGACCCCCGAGTACGCGCTCGACGCCGACCTCCGCTTCGCCGTCCCCGTCCTCGGCGAGGTCACCGTGCCGGTGTCCCAGACGGGGAAGGTGCCGGTCGACCGGCTGCTCCAGCAGATCGGGAGGTAGGGCGGAGGGGAGCTCAGGCGTAGCCCGGGCATTCATGCCCGGGCGGTGCCGGCGCCCTGAGCCGGGCTGAGCCTCCAGCCGGCGCCCGTCAGTGGCGCGGGATGCAGCCGGCCGTCATGGTCTGCGACATCACGGTGGTCGCCGGCACGCCGTTGATCGTCGCCTGGTAGATCGCCTCCTCGGTGCACCCCGTGCTGGAGCAGAAGACCACCGGTTTCTGGCCCGCCGCGAGCTGCGAGACGGCGTTGACGAAGAAGGAGGACTCGGCGGGCGCGTTGTTCAGAGCGGCGGAATTGACGCACTGCCAGACGCTGACCCCCGTCTTCAGATAGCTGAGGTCGGCCCCCGGACCCACCACGCTGTGCTGGTTCCAGGTCGCGTCGCCGGGGTTCGAGCCGGTGTTCTGGCCACAGGTGGAAGTCCCCTCGTTGCGGTCGATCCAGCTCAACAGGTTCGCCGGATAGCCGAGGTGCGACTGCATCACCGAGAGCGGGAGCTGAGGGCAGATCTGCTGCATGCCGCACGTCGACCGCGCGGTGTCGCAACCGCAGTCGATCCGTCCGAACACCGGCCCGGCGGTGAGCAGCACGTAGTCGAAGTAGTTCTTGAGCCCATAGAAGGAGAGCTGGTACGCCATCGCCGCCGAGCCGGCGCTGTGCCCCTGGGCGCAGAAGCCGATGTCGCGCCGCTGGTTGTGGATGTTGGGATTGTTGAAGATCCACGAGGCCACCGAGGCCGGCTTGCAGGCGCCGGCGAGCGTGCTCGGCGGCGTGGTCAGCTCCCAGTCGCCGGGGGTGCTCCCGTTGGGGGTCCACTGGATGTCGACGAGCTGGAAGCCGTCGCTCTCGTAATTGGATTCGAGCGTATGACGGAAGGACGAGGGCTCGGAGCCGCCGGACGTGAAGTTCATCGTACCGGCGCCGCCGCCATGGAGGAAGATCGTCCCCTTGACCGTTGCGTTGGGATCGAGCTTGACGATCCAGACGGTGGCGGTGGCGTTCGGTCCGCAGCCGGAGACCGTGATGTGGTGGCAGGCGAGGCTCCCGCCGGGGGGCACCGGCGGCGTGGGATCATGGTTGGGATCGCCGCCCAGCGGGCAGGAGACCACGCCGTTGTCGGTGACCGTGCCGTGGGGGAGCACCGCCCGGGCCGGAGCGCCGGCGGCGGCCAGGAGCAGGAAGCAGGGGAGGAGGCGGCGGAGGACGTTGCGCATAGGCTCTCCTTGTCGGGGCCGGAATGGAGCACCCCAGAAAGGAAGGTGTGCGGGGGCGGCGAAACGATCCGGGGGCGAAAGGCGCAACCCGGGCGAGCCCACTCCGTATCTCACTCCTGAGCTTTCTCTATAATCCCCCCGCCCACAGAGGAGACCCGCATGCGCCGCACCCGCCCATCCTTCGCCTTCGCGCTTCTCGCCTGCCTGTCGCTCGCCGGCTGCCGGACGGCGCCCCTGGCCGCCCAGGGAGCGCC
>DASWQX010000136.1:0-3250 GCA_036403495.1 Thermoanaerobaculia bacterium | reverse complement strand
GTCGAGGCGTGCCTGCGTCAGCTCGGGCCCGAGCTCCACCTGCTGGTGGCCGGCTCGGAGGCGGAGGCTCTGCGCCTGTTGGGAGCGCAGCCGGTGGCGGTACTGGCCGTGGGGGGCGCCATCGCCGGCGACCGCGCGCGCTGGCTGCTCGAGGAGGCGGAGACGGGCCTTGGCGCAGAGAGTGTGGAGACGCGGATCAACATCGTCCTCGGCGCCGGCCCCGATCCCTCCCTGTTCCAGGACCTCATCGACCGCGACCGCATCTTCTACCTCAGCCCGGAGCCGGTGCCGGCGGCCGACCTGATCGCCCTGCTGCGTAGCGGCGCCGAGCGCTGGCGCGCTGCCGAGCGGCGGGGGGACGGCGACGAGAAGCGGCGTACCGTGTTCGCCCGCCGGCTGCTGGCGGCGACCCAGGCGATCGCCTCCCAGCGCCAGCCGGCGAGCGTGGCCCGCGCCGCCGCCCAGGCGGTCGAGGAGGTGGTGGACGCCGAGCGCGGCTACTGCCTGCTCTACGATCCGGCCACCGAGACCCTCTGGGAGCCGCCGCGCGACGCCGACCTGGAGGAGGAGCGGCGGGAGAGCGCCTCGGTGGGGCTGGTCAGCTTCGTGGTGCGCACCGGCCGGCCGCTGGCGATCGAGCGGATCGGCGCCGATCCCCGCTTCGACCGCGAGGCCGACGATCCGCAGGCGCAGGGGGACGAGCGCTTCGCGGCGGTGCCGGTGCTGGGGCCGGACGGCCGCATCCTCGCCGTGCTCGCCGCCGTCCGCCGCGGTGAGGAGCGGGGGTTCAGCGACGAGGACATCAAGGGGTTCACCCTGCTGGCCGAGCAGGCGGCGCCGACCTTCGCGCAGCTCCGGCTCGCCGAGGGGGATGCCGAGGGGCTGCCGGTGGCGGCGCTCTTCCGCGAGGAGGCGGTGGAGCACCACAACGTCGGCATGCGCGGCGAGGGGGACGTGCTGCGCGTCGATCCCGGCTGGATGCGCTGGACCTTCCGCCTGCTGGTCACCGTGCTGATCTTCGGCCTGCTGTTCACCGTGCTCGCCAAGGTGCACGACTACGCCTCGGGTCCGGCGGTGGTGCGGCTGGGCGGGCGGAGCGACCTGACGGCGACCGCCGACGGCACGGTCAGCCAGGTCTCGGTGGCACCGGGAGAGAAAGTGGAGGCGGGGCGGCTGCTGGTGCGCTTCTATGGTGCCCGCGAGGCGGCCGAGCTGTCGCGCCTCGATCATGAGTTCGAGCTGCAGCTCATCAACCGCCTGCGCGATCCCTCCGACAACGGCGCCCAGCAGGCGCTGATCTCGCTGCGCGCCGAGCGCGAGCTGGCGCGCTCCAACCTCGCCGAGCGCGAGCTGCGGGCGCCGGCGGCGGGGACGGTGAGCGACATCCGCGTACGCGTCGGCCAGCACATCGTGCCGGGACAGTCGCTGCTGTCGATCGGCCGCGGCGAGCAGCGCCCCTCGGTGGTCGCCTTCCTGCCGGGCGAGGACCGGCCGCTGCTCAAGCGCGGCATGCCGCTGCGCATGGAGATCCAGGGGTACAAGTACGCCTACCAGCAGCTGGTCGTCGACGCGGTCGGCGACGAGGTGGTCGGCCCCGCCGAGGCCCGGCGCTATCTGGGCGACGAGATCGCCGACGCGGTGACCTTCACCGGGCCGGTGGTGAAGGTCGAGGCCCATCTCCCCTCCGGCTCCTTCGAGGCGGACGGCAAGGTGCGGCAGTACCACGACGGGATGCTGGCGCAGGCCGAGGTGCGCATCCGTTCCGAGCGCGTGCTGGTGACGCTGATCCCGGCGCTGAAATCCTTCTTCGAGACCCGGGAGAGCGGTCATGTCTGAGACTCCGGAGACGCCAGGGATGCCGCCGGAGCCGCAGGCCGCCTCCGCTCCGCCGCCGAGCTCGCTCCACGAGCGCTTCCCGGCGCTGGAGAAGCTCGCCTTCACCAGCCGGCGCAGGCGGGTGCCCTTCGTCCAGCAGAACACCGCCAGCGACTGCGGCGCCGCCAGCCTGACGATGGTGCTGGCCTACCACGGCAAGCACCTGCGGCTCGACGACGTGCGCAAGGTCACCGGTTTCGGCCGCGACGGCGCGGACGCCCTGGCGATCCTCTCGGCGGCCCGGGTCTACGGCCTGCGCGGTCGCGGCGTGAAGGTGGACGAGGTCGAGGACCTCAAGTTCGTGCCGCCGGGGTCGATCCTGCACTGGCAGTTCAACCATTTCCTGGTCTTCGAGCGGCTGACCGCCGACGGCGCCGAGCTGGTCGATCCCGCCGGGGGCCGCCGGCGTGTGGGCCGCGACGAGTTGGGGCGCTCCTTCACCGGCGTCGCCCTCACCTTCGAGCCGGGCGAGGACTTCGAGCCGCAGGAGGGGGAGCCGCGCAAGTGGGACCGCTTCCTCAAGCTGCTGCGCGAGCAGTCGGACGTCCTGAAGCGGATCGTCGTCACCTCGGGGATGGTGCAGCTCTTCGCCCTCGCGGTGCCGCTGCTGATCGGCTCCCTGGTCGACCGGGTGATCCCGCGCGGCGACGTCCAGCTCCTCTGGGTGCTGGCGGGGGGGCTGGCGGCGATCGTCGGCTTCAGCTTCCTGTCGTCGCTGCTGCGCTCGTTCCTGCTGCTCTACATGCGCACCCACCTCGACGCGCGGATGACGCTCGACTTCCTCGACCATCTGGTCGACCTCCCCTACGCGTTCTTCCAGCAGCGCTCGGCCGGCGACCTGATCATGCGGATGGGGAGCAACGCCACGGTGCGCGAGATCCTCACCTCGGGCGCCCTCTCCGGGGTGCTCGACGGCCTGATGGTGACCCTGTACCTGGTCCTCCTCCTGGCCGCGAGCCCCACGATGGGGCTGGTGGTGGTGGTGCTGGGCGCCTTCCGCGTCAGCCTCTTCCTGTTCACCCGCAAGAAGACGCGGGACCTGATGTCGCGCTCGTTGCAGACGGAGGCGCGCTCGCAGAGCTATCAGGTCAACCTCCTCGCCGGCATCGAGACGCTGAAGGCGGCGGGCGCCGAGCACCGGTCGGTGGAGCAGTGGTCGCACCTCTACGTGGACGTGCTCAACATCTCGCTCGCCCGCGGCCGGTTGCAGGCGTTCGTCGACTCGACCCTCTCGGCGCTGGGGACGGCCTCGCCGCTGGTGGTGCTGGTCTGGGGCGGTGTCCAGGTGCTGCAGGGGAATCTGACGCTCGGCACCATGCTGGCGCTCAACGCCCTGGCGGCCGGGTTCCTGACGCCGCTCTCGACGCTGATCACC
>DASWQX010000135.1:0-8573 GCA_036403495.1 Thermoanaerobaculia bacterium | reverse complement strand
GCTTGAACGAGCCCCGCACCGGCGTTGGTGACCTCGCACTGCGGGCCAACGGCACGTCTCCCGGGCTTCGCGTCGACGGCGAATGGCTCGACTTTGATATCGCCATCCTCGCGGTTGGCTTCGGCCGGGACGCCTCCGCCCCCACATTCGGATACTGGACCGACGACGACCTCGGCGCAATCGAATATGAGAAGACTGCTCACCGCTGGCTGGTCTCGGGTTACGGCGACGGCGCGTTGACCGATCTGATGCGGCTCTGTATCCGCGATTTCCAGCACGAGGCGGTTCTGGCCGCGGTGGATGATCAGACGCGACAGTGCGTGGGCGACCAGCTCCTGGAAGTCGAGCGGACTGCCAACCGGATCGGCGAGCGCGCGGCCCGGTTTACGGAGGCAGCCCGAGAGATCGATCGCGTGCTCCAGGACGTCCTGCCTTTCAGGGAGGTGGGCGAGGTGTTCTTGAACTGCGACCGGGAGAGCCTGTTCGAGCCACGGAGCTCGATTTTGAATCGCCTCATCACCGCCTGGCTGTTGGAGAACAACCGTTTCAAGCTGCTCCCTTCGCCGGGAACCATCGTCGGCGAACCCGAGAAGGTCGGCCAGCGCTATCGGGTGCGTTTCGAGGCGGGAGCGACCTTGGAATTCGATCGGGTGATCCTCCGCCATGGGCCGAAGAGCATCTATCAGACCGAATCCTGGCTGGCGTCGGTCTGGAAGGCCATCGCGCCCCTTCAGGAGGCTTGGAAATCGGTCGGCCAGTTCGAGGACTGGACGCGCGAGCCGATGTACGACGAGGAGGTCTCTCTTCTCGATACGCCGGCCTCCCTGCGCATCCAATTCGGCCAGCAGATCGGTTGCGTGGTTGTCACCGGCCGGCACCCTCTAGCCGGGCGCTCCCTCACGGATCGCGTGGGGGAGTCTCTGGATCGCCTGATGAGGAGGAAAGGGACTGAACGCTTCGCGCCGGGGCGCGCGATCCAAGTGAAGCCTCAGGAGATCGCGCTCGCCAAGGCGCTGTCCTCCACGGTCCAGTACGAACGGGCTGTGCGGGCGCTCTGCGGCAGCGAGATCGTCATCTTCGATTTAACCGGCTACGAGAGCGCGGCCATGCTGCTGCTCGGGATCCGGTCGGTCGTCCGCCGTGGAGTAACGGTGGCGGTGACGAGCCGGCACACCTCCCTCCTACCCTTCAACGTAGCCTCACTCAACCCCGTGCCTATCGATGCCAACTATGTCGAGAATCAGGCAAGGGCCTTGGAAGCCGGATTCTCTGGCCTCGTGACACTGCCGGACCGCTACCTCGATCTGCCTGCCTATGACGCCGTGAGGGCGGTGGGCGAGGATTACCGGATTCGGAATCCCGAGGAGGAAATCCTGGTGCTGCGCTGGTTCGACGAGCAGTACGCTCGCCTCGCCGGAGATGAGATTCTCAAGAACCGACTGGAGACAGAGTGGCAGGGATCGAAGGTCGTCACCACCCTCGATAGTCGATCGCCGCAACTCGTCGAACAGCGCCTCTACGCCGCGATCCGCAGAGACCGTTTATGTGTCGCCGATTGGACCGCGGCCCGCGCCAACGTCTTCTTCGAGATCGGCGTTCGACTGGCGGTCAGTGCAAACGATCCAGTCTTTGTCCTCTGTGAGGAACAGCCGGAGGGATGGATAGACGATGACAAGAGTCGCTGGCCGAAGGCACCGGACCCGTGGCTCGGCACTCTTGAGCATCTCTTCGGGGTGACGCGCTTCTCGTCGCAGGATTCGGAGGCCTTGAACACCCGGCTCCGTGAGTATGAGAGCGCGCCAGCGCAGTGCCTGCTGTCGCGCGGCCGAACCTATGCCGTGGTCAGCGAAGCCATCGACCGGACCCAAGAGCCTGGTGGCCAGCCGATCGAGAGCTGGCTGTTGAGCCAGGCCGAGTTGTTGGCCGGTCCGGCAGTAGAAGAGGGTGACGTGCCGGTGCTGTACGGAGAAATCTTAAAGGAGCAGGTAAGGCGGGCCGCCGCAGAGCATACACTCGCCGCCTGGTACTACTTGGACGGTCGGTTCAAGGTCTTCGAGAAGATGCGTGCCGGCACCCTGGACCGGGCGGACCCTGTAGTTGAGCGCGTGCTGAAGGTCGGAGTGAAATTCAGCAGCCAGTTACGAGGAGCGCCCGCCGAGTTGCAAGAAATCGCCGGGGAGATCCGTACACGTCTCCGCGAGCTCATTCGTTATACGAAGGGAGGTTGAAGCAGTGGGCGACGCTGTAGAGACGGCCCGGGACCTGAAAGAGCGAGCGATGTTGGCGCGAGACCTTGAAGACTACCCGGAAGCCATCGAGATCCTGGAGCAGGCCGAGAGGATCCTCGTCGAGGAGATGAAGCCGCTCGAACAGAGCCGAACGAGTGGGGAATCCCCCGGAGATTACGAGATTTCGGTGCGGAAGCAGCTCTATGCTATCCGCGGCTCGAAAGGCGGCATCTACCGGCGTGCAGGCGACTATCTTGCCTCTGCTCGGGCCTACGACTCCGGATACGAAGTGGAGCGTGACTTCGAGGATTCTTACAACCTCACCCAGCGGCTGGTCTCTCGTGTGCTGGAGCGGCCGTTGGCGGCCGTCTCCGGCGACGTAGTCGTCGAACAGGTTGCCGTTCGGGAGGAGTTAGGCAGAGCTAGACAGAGAGTTGAGGAGCAGATGACAGGCCCGCGGCAGAAAGACGAATATGCCGCCGCCGATCTGCTGACGCTCTCAGCGCTGCTCGGAAGCCCGGATTGCCGGAGCGCCTTGCAGCGCTTCCTCCGGTTGGCGCCCGAGTCATCGTATGCACGCCAGGTCACGCGCGAGGTTCTCGCCGAAGTGATCCGGCAGGCGAGGGTCAGTAATCAGCCAGCCCTAATGCTCGCTGAGCGCCTGGAAGACGTTCTGGCCGCGATTTGATCGATGATAACCGACCGACCGAGCGATCGCCGCGCTGATTTTTCGCGCCTCGATCGCGATCTCGCGGAGCATGCCCGTTGGCGAGACGTGAAAGCCGCAGAAATAGAGCCCTGGAATCGGCGACTCGGGACCGCTGAACAGGGGCGCGCCACTGCCGTCGTAAGCGGCCGGGCTTCCCTCCAGGAAGGCGCTGACTCGCGGGCGGTACCCGGTCGCGAGGATCACGGCGTCGAAATCTTCGTGCTCTCCATCGGTGAACAGGACGGCATTCTCCGTAAACCTTTCGATCCCAGGGCGAACCTTGACTTGGCCGCGCTTGATCAGCTTGATCGTGCCGACGTCGATCAGCGGGATGCGCGCGCTACCTTGGATCTGTGTGATCGGCCCTTGCGGCAGCTTGTGCAGTCCATACCGTGTGAGGTCGCCCATCACGACCCGCAAGAGGGGGGCGTTCAGCGCGTCCGCCACTCGCGGCGGCAGTTTGCTCTGAAGGATTCCGATGGTCAGGATCGGAATTCCGAACAGGTCGCGTGGAATTACGTTGACGGGGCTGCGGACCGCCAGGCTCGGCCGTGCGCCGTGCTCCCATAAATCGATGGCAATCTCGCCGCCGGAGTTTCCGAATCCGACCACCAGCACCTTCTGCCCTCGGAAGGGTTCGCCATCCCGGTACTCGGAGCTGTGCAGGATCTTCCCCTGGAAAGAGTCCTGTCCCGGCCAGGTCGGAACCGAGGGCTCGCGGCTGTTACCGGTCGCGATCACCAGGTTCGGGGCCTGATAGCGGATGTCCTGGGTCTGGACTTCCCAGCCTCCCTCGATCCGGCGGGCCGAAACGACCTGTTGACCCAGCCTGAGTTCGAAGTGGAATTGCCGGGCATACGCCTCCAGATAGGCGATCATCTGCAGCCGGGACGGGTAGCGCGGATACTCCTTGGGGAAGGGAGCGAAGGGGAGCGCGGAATGCCCTTTGTCGGTGTGTAAGTGGAGCCGCTCGTAATGCCGGTGCCAGGCCACGCCGACCTTGTCGGCCTGCTCCAGGATGAGACAGGGGAGACCGGCTCGTTGGAGGCAAGCTCCGACGGCCAGCCCGGCCGGCCCTGCGCCGACGACGATCGTCTGGCTCTCGATGGGATTCTGGGGAGCGGTCATCGCGGCAGCCTCTACACCCCGAACTGCCGCAGGTGGTGATCCAGGTGCTTGTACATCAGAACCGCCCATTCCTGCGGGGTGAGACGGCCGAAGAAGCTGTGGGGGTGCGTGGTGCAGCCCGCCGGACCGGCCGCGGAAAAGCGGTCGATCGATGCGCTCAACCGCTTCCGTTCCACGTCCAGATCCCGCTCGTCCTTCACGATCAGGCCCTTCACCGTCGGCGTGTTCCGGCGCATGGGATCGTCGTTCCCAAGGGCCAGCTTCTTCACCAGCCCGCCGAAGAGCAGGCCCACCAGCTTCCGCGGCGGACGCTGGTCCCCCGTCGCCAACTCCATGCCCGCGGCGCAGTGAGCCATCGCCTGCGCCGCGGTCATCGTGCCCCAGAGCCGCTCGCTGTCCGGCCTCAGGCGCGTCAACCGCTCCTTCACCTCGTCCACCGCAGCCGCCTCGAAGAGACTCCTCATGCGGAAAGCCTACCCCAAGCGCCGACGCGAAACAGCATCTCGGAACCCAGGATGTTGATGGCGGTCCCGGTGGGGTTGTGGGCGCCGCTCGTCTTACTTGGTGCAGTGCGCGGCGAAAGAGCAGGCGTCCGAGGCGGCGACGCACGGCGCGACGGTGCAAGTAGCGGAACAGGGGCTTCCGCAGGTCCTCACGGAGACGCCTCCGACGGCCTTCCGGATCGTGCTCTCTTCCAGGGCCCGGAGGGTCTCGCGATGGAGGACCAGCTTCTTAACGTTCTTCTTCATGAGCTTCCCCTTTCAGTGGATGAGCGCGAATTTATACCATGAGGCTCGCGGCGGAGGGCCCGGTTGTGGACGCTGTCCGGGGCGACGATTCGGGAACACGCAAGGAGATGCCTATGCAATCATTTCGTCGGTGGCTATCGGAACGACTGGTCGAAGCCGTGACCGCTTCACGGCTGGGGTTTAGGCCTAACCCTCCCCTTTGAGGCCGAGATTCCGGATCAGCCGGTGGAGGTAGGTGGGGTTGAGGTCAAGCAGCTCCGCGGCCCTGGTGACATTGCCGCCGGACTGCTCCAGGGCGTCGACGAGCAGGCGTTTTTTGAAGGCGGCCACGGTGTCGTGGTACTTGCCGATCGGGGCGCCGGGCTCCAGGCTGGGGACCGCTTCGAGGACGGTCTCCGGCAGGTCCTCGGGGTGGATGAGCTCGCCTTCTCCCAGGACGACCGCCCGCTCGATCGCGTTGGAGAGCTCACGGATGTTGCCCGGCCATTCGTAGCGGAGGAGGCAGGCTCTCGCCTCGGGTGTGAATCCCGCCATGAGGCGGCCGAGCTTGCGGCTGACCTGGGCGGCGAAGTGGCTGGCGAGGAGGGGGATGTCCTCCCGGCGGTCGCGCAGGGCCGGCAGCGGGACCGTGATGACGTTCAGGCGATAGAAGAAGTCCTCGCGGAAGGTCCCGTCGCGGATCATCTTTTCCAGGTCGCGGTTGGTGGCGGCGATCAGCCGGACGTCCGCCTTGATCGGCCGCGTGCCGCCGACCCGCTCGAACTCCTGCTCCTGGAGGACGCGCAGCAGTTGCGCCTGCAGCGCCGGCGGGATCTCGCCCACCTCGTCGAGGAACAGCGTGCCCCCCTGCGCCGCTTCGACCTTGCCGATCTTCCGTTCGACCGCGCCGGTGAACGCCCCCCGCTCGTGGCCGAAGAGCGCGCTCTGCAACAGCGATTCGGAGAGCGTGGCGCAGTTGACCGCCACGAACGGCTTGCCGGCCCGCAGGCTGCCGCGGTGGAGGGCGCGCGCGGCGAGCTCCTTGCCGGTGCCGCTCTCGCCGCGCAGCAGGACGGTCGAGTGGGTCGGCGCGATGCGCGCGAGGAGCCTCTGGGTCTCGCGGATCGCCGGGCTCTCGCCCACCATCCCGGCGTCCAGGGCGCCCTCGATCCGCTGCTTCTCCTCTTCCAGGGCCTCCAGATAGCGGACAGTACCGAGCGCCGCGGCGGCGATGCCGGCGGCGGCCGTCGCCAGCTCCAGATGGCGCTCGTCGAAACGGACCCCCGGCTCGCGGGTGTCGAGATAGAGGACGCCCAGCATTCCGTCCCGGCCGGCCAGCGGAGCGGCGAGAAGGGACCGGATGCGCGCGTCGTGAAGGCTCTCGGCGCTCTCCCAGCCGCCCCCCTGGAGACCGTCGTTCGCCAGCACCGCCGAGCCTTCCTTCGCGACCCGCTCGATCACCTTGCGGGAGACGGGGAAGGGCTCCGTCCTGCCTCGGCGTTCCAGCGCGGCGGCGGCGATGAACGCTCCCGTCGGATCGAGGAGGAGGAGAGTCGCCCGCTCGGCGGGAACGGTCTCCAAGGCCAGCTCGAGCAGGCGGCGGGCGAGCGGCGTCGTGGCCCGGATCTCGTGGAGCGTGTTGGCGATCCGCAGCAGGGCCTGAAGATCGCGGGCGACCCGGGCCTCGACGGGCAGCTCCTCCTCGATCCGGAAGAGGTCGGAATGCTCGACCGCGGGGTGAATCGTGGTCTCCGCGAACCATGGGCCGTCCTCGAGCAGGACGGGTCCGCTCTCCGGTTCCTGCGGGTCGTAGCGGCTCTGGACCAGGAACAGGGAGGCGCCGATCGTGATCCGGTCGCCGTGCTCCAGGAACCGCTCGCCGATGGGCACGCCGTTGACGAACGTGCCGTGGCGGCTCTCTAGGTCGCGCAGGAGAAGGCGGCCGTCCCTCGCCTCGATCGCGCAATGGTGCCGGGAGGCGGCGAGGTCCCGGAGGTGGACGTCGCTCGCCTGGTCACGCCCAAGGGTCAGCCGGTCGGCCGCCAACGGAAACGTCTGTCCCGCCAGCGGCCCGGAGACGGCGATCAAGGTCGGAATCTCCAGCGATTCTCTTTTCATTTGGAGAGAGTCTATCCGAAACGATAGGGCGCCGAATCGCGAAAAAATCCGTGCCGGTGCCGAAAGCCGCTGGAAGGAAAGGGTTTAGGTCGCGTCCTCACGTTTGGCATCGAACGTGATATCCCCAACGATAGGCAATGTTGCCGAAGCTAAATGGAGAAATAGGTATGAATACTTACGAGATCGAAGCCAACCTTGGTGCGGCCATCGGAGCGGTCTTGACCGGGAACACCGAACCGCCACCGGCCGACGATCCGAATCTGGTGGTCATTCACAGTCCCGATCCGCCGCCGACGACACCTCCCCCGAGCGGCGGCCCTGTCCAATAAGCCACGCTCTCATGGCAAAGTCTAGTTTCGAAGAGTCGAGGGCGGTCCCAAGGGGCCGCCCGATTGTCCACAATCAGTCAAGGTGATCTGCCGCCGGATTTTCAGCCACATCTCCGTGTCGGGCGCTAGCCATGAGCTTTTCAAAGGCGGATCCTTGATCAGTGGATCGTATGCCGGCAATTTGAACCAACACGGCTGAATTCCAGCCTTGATAGCGGCCTGAATTGAGCTCGGGGCCCGGGGATCGCCGGCGAGCGTAAAGACGAGTGCCGCGACCGGCAGAAGAGTGACGTCGTCCGGATTCCGAGAAAGTAACTTTTCAATAATGCCCACAGCGTTCAACGTGCTCCCAAGATGGGCCAGGCATTGGGCTTCGATCACCTGGTAGGAAGGGCCATCTGACTTCGGATTATCCGCTTGCAATCGGTTGTAGACCTTTCTGTAAAGAGCCTCAGCAGCATCCTTGTCGCCCAGGCCGGCTTTGGCGTCGGCAAGATTGAGATTGATTCCGATATCATCCGAATCGATCTTCAAGCCTCGGCTCAAGGTGTCGACAGCCTCGCTGTACCACTGGCGGAGGACGAGAGCAGCGCCCAGATTTGCCTGGAATCGAAGATTGGCCGCCCTCTCGGTTGAGGACGCGAGGAGATTCCTGTAGATACTCTCGGCCACCCCTGGATCGCCAAACTCCAGCTCGAGCTCGGCGAGACGCTCCTGGACCACGATATTGCCTAGCGATTCATCGAGGATTATATTCAGATCTCGCCGGGCGTCCTGGGCCATTCCTTGCCTCTCTTCGAGATGGGCGAGCGTCAGGAGATTCGTCCAGGACGAGACCAAAGCCACTGCCTCTTTCTGATAGGTGAGAGCGGTTTTGAGATCTCCCTGCGCCGCCGCCAAGTTCGCTCGCAACATTGGACCCTGCAAATCGTCGGGCCTGATTTCTTCCAGCCTGGAGAGGGTTTCGGCCGCTGCTTTCGATTGACCATCGGCCAACTCAAGCTCGAATTGAGTCCGAAGCAGGCGAGGATCGGTAGCGCTCAGTCCGGCTTGCGCAAGGAGCGAGTGCGCCAAGCGACTGAAGGCCGGGTCGCGTTTAGACTTGAAGAGGTTGATCGCCACGTCAGCCGCCTGAAAGCGGGCATCCAGGAATTTGGGCGAGCGGTCAATGATGGCTTCGAGCCTTGGCAACTCGGGCTCAAGGGACGTCTGGCCTTTTTGGATGCGCTGTTTGATATCGAGAAAGGCGGCGTAGTCCTCTGCCGTCACCTTAAGCGGCAGCGCACGACTTGTTGGCGGATGGCCGGGGAAGCGGTGGCGGAGCTGTTTATCA
>DASWQX010000134.1:0-7408 GCA_036403495.1 Thermoanaerobaculia bacterium | reverse complement strand
GACAGGGGATCGATGATCACCACCGCCGGCTCGACCTCCTGCACGGCCCGGAAGAGGGTGACCAGGTGCATCTCCAGCCCGAACAGCGTCGGCCGGCTGGCCTGGAAGGTGAGCAGCCCGTTCTCCACCCACGGTTGCAGGTCGAGCCCGATCGAGCGCATGTTGCGGACGATCTGCTGCGGCGACTCCTCCATCGCGAAATACAGGCAGCGCTCGCCCCGCCGGCAGGTGGCGTCGGCGAAGTGCGCGGCGATGCTGCTCTTTCCCGTTCCCGCCATCCCCGAGATCAGCACGCTGCTGCCGCGGAAAAAACCCTGGCCGCCGAGCATGGTGTCGAGCCGCGGGATCCCCGAGGAAATCCGCTCCGCCGACGCCGTGTGCTGAAGGTGGAGCGCGGTGACCGGCAGCACCTCCAGTCCCCGGCTGTCGATGATGAAGGGGTACTCGTTGGTGCCGTGGGAGGAGCCGCGGTACTTGACGATCCGCAGCCGCCGGGTCGAGACCTGCTCGTTGACCCGGTGGTCGAGCAGGATCACGCAGTCGGAGACATACTCCTCCAGCCCCTGGCGGGTGAGCTGCCCCTCCCCGCGCTCGCCGGTGATCACCACCGACACTCCGCGCTCCTTGAGGAAGCGGAACAGCCGCCGGAGCTCGGCGCGCAGGATGGCCTCGTTGGAGAAGCCGGAGAAGAGCGACTCGATGGTGTCGAGCACCACCCGCTTGGCGCCCACCGACTGGATGGCGAAGTCGAGCCGGAGGAAGAGCCCTTCGAGGTCGTATTCGCCGGACTCCTCGATCTCGCTGCGCTCCACCACCACGGTATCCATGGCGAGGAGGTTGCGGGCCTCGAGGTCCTCGAGGTCGAAGCCGAGCGAGGCGACGTTCTTCGCCAGCTCGCCGGAGCTCTCCTCGAAGCTCATGAACACGCCGGGCTCGCCGAAGCGGGTGGCGCCGCTGACCAGGAACTGCATGGCGAACAGCGTCTTGCCGCACCCCGGCCCGCCGCAGACCAGGGTCGGCCGGCCGGCCGGCAGGCCGCCCGCCGTGATCTCGTCGAAGCCGGCGATGCCGGTCCTGGCTTTCTCGATGCCCGCGAGCGTGCCCGCCCGATCGTCCATACCCAAGCCCGTCTCCTCCATTGGTGCGCCTCTTAGTAGTGCAAGGGGGGTTGTGGATTATTGGGAGAGTCTATGCCGAGCCCGGGCCTAGGAGGAAGAGGGCGGGAGGTGGGACAGGCGGATACGATGCCGCAACGCCGGGCTGCCAGAGGCAAGTCAAGCTCTCGACCCGTGGGTCGCGGTGCTGGCCCCGTGGGTCGGTCGGGCTACAATGGCTCCCCTATGAAAATCCTGATCTTCGGTGCCAGCGGATCCGCCGGGAGCGGAGTTCTCGCCGGCTGTCTGGCCGATCCGGAGGTGGAGTCGGTGCGCGCCGTCGTCCGGCGCCCTCTCGGGATCGCCGATCCCAAGCTCGAGATGATCGAGCATCGGGATTTCCTCGACTACACGGGCGCCGAGGCGGCCTTCGTGGGCGTCGACGCCTGCCTGTACTGCCTGGGCATCTCCGTGACCGCGGTTTCCGGCGAGGCCGAGTACCGGCGGATCACGATGGACTTCGCCATGGCCGCCGCCGGGGCCCTGCGGGCGGCCAGTCCGGACGCGGTTTTCCAGTACCTCAGCGGGCAAGGCGCGAGCCTCGCCAGCCGCTTCATGTGGGCGCGGGTGAAGGCCGAGGCGGAGCGCGAGCTGATGACCCGCTTCGGCGCCGTCTGCTGGCGTCCCGGCGCCATCGACGGCAAGGCCCCGGACGGGCTGCCCTGGTACTACGCGCTGGCGCGGCGCCCCGTCTTCGTCCTGCTCAGCCCTTTCCGCGCCCTGTACATCAAGAACCGGGACATTGGCCGCGCGATGCTGCAGGCGACCCGCGAAGGGATGCGCGGGCGGATCGTGGAGAACCGCGAGATCCGCGACCTCGCGGACCGGGCGCGGGCCTGAGGCGGCGATGAGAGCGAAGCGCTCCCGCACCTTTCAGCCGCTCACCGTCGACCGGCAGAGCGCGCTGCGGGATCTCCCGCTGGCCAGCTTCCGGGCGCGCCTGGGAGCGTACGCGATCGACATCTCGCTGGTCTGTCTGGTCTGCGGGGTGATCGAGGTCCTCCGCCGCCTTCCCGAGCTCCGGAATCCCCACGGCAACGTGCACTTCGATATCAACCCGTTCCATAGCTGGAGCTTTGTCGTGCTGGCCCTCTACTCCGGCCTCACCACCTACCTCGGCCACGGGCAGACGCTCGGCAAGCGGCTGATGCGGATCCGGGTGGTCTCGCTCACCCACGGCCACCTCTCGCTCTGGCACTCCTTCGAGCGGGCTCTGGGGTACGGGGCTTCGTTTCTGGAGGCCGGGTTCGGGTTCATGCAGTACTTCATCCACCCGAACCGGCAGACCGTTCACGACCGGATCGCCGAGACGATCGTGGTGAAGGAGGGGAAGCGGGGGAAGGGGGCGGGGGACCAGGCCTGAGCGGACTTGGTGGAAAGAGATCGCCGATTTCCGAGGGCGTAAGGAAAGCGGAGTGGGAAGAGCGCTCCGCAACTACCAATCCACCGTTCCTCGTCGGACCCACTCAAGGCGTCTTGGTATCGTCATTGGAGTAAGCGTCAGGAGAGGGGCAGTGGATGACCAAGGCCTTCTCGATTTCGGCCCTAGCGGCATCGAGGACTTCTGCGAATCGGATGGTCTCTGTCCTTTTCTGGGGAACAAAATCTGGGCGACCAGAGAGAAGAAAATCGCTGAACCGGTCTAGAAAGGGTAAGCCGGTCTGTTCCTCGAGAAACAGGAATTGTCCCGCCTCGTTCACTTCCAAGAATACGTAGTCACCTTCGGGGGTTACGATAAAATCGAAACAGCCAAAAACAATGCCAAGCCTTTCCATTATACAAAGGCAGAGATCAGTAATACGGGGTGGCAAGTCGAAGGGCGTTGCCTTGATCTCCCCTGGTGCTCGCCTCCAGTCTAGTTTGCCGCGTTCGGTGTCCTGGGACGAGATCTTCGCCGTCAACAGGCAGTGGCCCATGGCGGTGACCCTCAGCTCAAACGCCTTGGAAATCAATTCCTGATAGATTCCTGGAGCGCTGCGCAAGAGATCATCTTCCACAAGTTGCGCTTCGGTTAGTCGACTCGTGAAGGAAGTCCAGGTGCTCTTCTCTCCTTGCCACGACAAACCCCTGAGTGGCTTGAAAATGATTTCCCCTCCATGTCTTTGAATGAAAGCACGAATTTGCTTGGGGTCATTCGAATAAAGGGTATCAGGAGTCTTGAAGCCCACCGCCGAAGCAACTCCATGCTGCAGCATCTTGTAGCCTGCGTTGATGGCGGCGTCGGCAGGGTTGACCCAGAAGGCGTCTTGTGCAATCAGGCCAAGCATCGATCGCCTGAAGATGTTGCATTCAATGTCAACGAACTTTCGATCGGACGGGTGAATCTTGCTCCAGTCGATCGCGTAGGAAGGCCGCCTCCGCCAGACCGTATCGAAGTGACTATTGTCCAGATTCAAATCCGGACCCTCTGCTTTGACAGTCTTGGTGCCCCCCTCGAATAGAATCGATTCTCCAGACTTGGAGGGAAAGTCCGGGGTATTCCAGAGGGTAACCATTCCCCCTTTCGCCACGAGAGCTTCGCGGACAGCGAAGGCGTGCAGGTCTTCAGGGCCGGTGAGGATTAGGATTTGTTTCACTTGCAGAGAGCCAAATGTGCCAGCCGGCAAGACCTTGCCGACTGGCCGTCGTTTGGTTTGAATAAATTAGACAGGAGGCGGGACGTGAGGGCCGTCGTTGTCGTTCTTCTGATTGGTCATGTCTTCGTTGTCGCCAGTGACGACGGTGGTCGGCCCGAGTCCGCCGCCAGGAATCCGGAGGATTTCGTCAGCCAGGACCCTGGCGAGGACTCGACCTTGGACTGGAGGCTGCTCACGGTCTTTTGTCTTGCGCATATAATTCCCTTTCCGTTTCCCGAGCAAAATTGCTCGAATGGAGAACAGGAGGCCAGCGCGGATTGGCATCTCCCCGCATTCCGTGTATCCTCTGCGGACATTGTAGCTATGTCGGGAAGCCTGTCAAGCTTAGTAGATACGGGGTCCACCTGATGAGCAGACGTTTTCAATGCATGGTAGGTCTTTTCTCAGCTCTGGCCCAGTTAGCTTGGGTGCCAGGAGCATCAGGTCTTCGAGCGGAAAGTAGCCTACCCTCGACAGTCCAGAGTTGGAAGAGCATCGCAGGTACTCAGTTGCTTTGTATCGAGGGCGACCGGGTCTTAATTCCTGGAGAGGGCACGGCGAGAGCGGTGAGAATTGAAAACCGTGGTCCTAAGACTTGGACCGTCCGGGACCACGGCCAACTAAAGGCCTGGAAGGTTTTGCAGCAGGATAGGACACTCCGAGTGGAAGTCTCGGGCGTGGCAGTGGAGTACAACCGGCTCGACTCGGCTCCAGCTGAGTGCATCCTCAAGGCCATGACGATCAGCCCCGCCCGCGAGGTTCCTCGGGAGCGGGTATTGGCCATCGCGAAGGAGATCCACGAGCGTCTTTTGAGGGACCAGGCAGCCATCAAGGGCGCCAACGGAAAAGCAGGGCCTGGCAATGCCGTTATCGTCGAGAATAGAGAATACTTGAAAGCCTTGATCCAGGAGGTTGGCTGGATTGACATCCACAGGTTCGGGGATGAAGCATCAGGTAACGCCATTGTCCTGGCTAAGCACAGCCGGGACCTCTCCTTGCTCATGGGAATTCTACCGTTCGTGGAAAGGGATTTCAGCGGGCAGGATAAAGACAACGTCATAAGGGCGATTCTTTACGACGGATTACAGATTGACCTCGGCCGCAAACAGCGCTATGGCACGCAGCTCGGAGTCGACGCCGAGGGTCAGCCCATGGTGCTGCCTCTGGAAGATGCCGCAAAAGTCGAGCAATTCCGCAAAGAGATCGGTCTCCCTCCATTAGCGGAGTATTTGAAGCTCGCCAGCGAGGGACTCTATTCGGGAAAGCCGATCCGAATGCCAAAGTCTGACGAGTAGGCGCGCGACTTGCGCCACGGCCGATCGACCACACCTCGCAGCTACCGCAGGTGGCTCTCAGCCAGAGCCGAAGCGGGGAAGGGGGCGGAGGTCGATCGTTGACCTCTCCCCTACCGCCGGAACTCCCGCAGCTCCCCATCCGACAGCTCGATGATCACCGTGTGGTCGTCGGCCGTGCGGACCTTGCCAGAGCCGAAGATGGGGAGGATCACGGTGTCGCCCAGCATCACGCTCGCTGGATCGCGGACGCCGACCATGGAGGAGAGCGAGAGCACCTCGGCGGCGCGGTGCGGGGCGCGGATCGGCACCTCGGCCGGCGGCGGGGCGGTCAGCTCGACGTAGGGCTTCGAGCAGTTGTCGCAATGGCCGCAGTGGTCGCCTTCGAGGTCCTCGCCGAAGTAGTCGAGGATCGCCTTCCAGCGGCAGAGGGCGGTCTGGGCGTAGAGGACCATGCGGCGCAGGCGGTCGCGGTCCCCCTCGGCGCGCTTCTCGTAGGCGTCCGCCATGGCGTCCAGCTCCTCGGCGGCGTGGTCGGCGCGCAGCAGGCGGTACTCGCCCGGGGAGGTCTCCTCGACGACGCCGAGGTCCTTCATCGCCGCCAGCACGACCCGGACCTTGGCGAGGACGACGCCCCCGGAGCGCTTCTGGACTTCGGCGGCGTCGACCTCGTGGCGGTCCGCCTTGGTCTTGACCAGCGCCTGATGGACGGCGAGGAAGTGGTCGCGTTTCGGGTAGCGGCCGTTGAGGAAGAAGATCTGGGTGTTGCGGTCCTCGGGCTGATAGAGGAGCACGCAACGGGCCGGCTCGCCGTCGCGCCCGGCGCGGCCGGCCTCCTGGTAGTAGGCCTCCAGGGAGCCGGGGAGGTTGTAGTGAATGACGAAGCGGATGTCCGGCTTGTCGATTCCCATGCCGAAGGCGTTGGTGGCCACGATCACCCGCAGGGTGCCGGCCATGAAGCGCTCCTGGTTCTTCTTGCGCTCCCGCGCTCCCAGCCGGCCGTTGTAGCGGGCGGCGTCGATGCCGAGGCTGACCAGGTAGTCGGTGATCTCCTCGCAGTCCTTGAGGGTGGAGACGTAGACGATGCCGGCGCCGGGGGTCTCGGCGATCAGCCGGGCGAGGGTCTCGCGCTTCGCCGCGTCGGTCGGACTGGGGATCACCTCCATGCGCAGCGCCTCGCGGTAGACGCCGATGTCGATCACCTCCATGTCCTCGCGGCCGAGCTGGTGGCGGATGTCGTCGACCACGGCGGGGGTGGCGGTGGCGGTGAGCGCCAGGACTCGAGGGTTGCCGAGCGCCTCGATGGCCGCCCGCAGGTGCAGGTAGGAGGGGCGGAAATCGTGCCCCCACTGCGAGATGCAGTGCGCCTCGTCGATCACGAAGACGTCGATCAGGTTGGTCTTCAGCGTCGCCAGGAACTCCGGCTGCATCAGCCGCTCGGGGGTGACGAAGACGAACTCCCGCTGCTCCTTGCGGATCTCCTCCAGCACGGCGGACTCCTCGCCGGCGGTGAGCGTGCTGTTGACCTGCGCGGCGTTCATGCCGAGCTCCTGGAGCTTGTCCACCTGGTCCTTCATCAGGGAGATCAGGGGGGAGACGACGACCGTGGTGCCCGGCAGCTCGGCACCGGGGAGCTGGTAACAGAGCGACTTTCCGGCACCGGTTGGCATGATCGCCAGGGTGTCCCGGCCGGCCAGAATGGCACGGATGACCTCCTCCTGCCCTTCGCGCAGGGCACGGAATCCAAAGGTGCGGCGAAGGGTGCGCCGAAGGGTCGAAAGCTGAACCGTCTCTGTCATGGACTTCCTTCCAAGTGCTCGTGAAAAAACCGCGCGAGGGGAGCGCCAGCAATCGGCGTGCCGCGGTGCTCAGGGCCCGACGGAATGCCGCCGGGGTCCGTATAAGAAGCGAAAATAGTCGGCGCGGACCGTTGACGGTGACCGCGGGCCGGAGTTACACTGGTTCTACAAAAAGCCCAAGGGGTACCGGTAGGACTTGCACTGCCCCCCCGCGAAGGTCCCGGCGGGGGCGGGCAATGAGACGGGACGTTTGTCGTTATTACCAAGCAAGATATTGACCAGGAAGATACGAGGTAGGACGATGGCGATGTTCGTGGTTACGTTGGCGGTCGGCGCGGTGGCCGGCTTCGCGATGGAGCAGCAGTGGGGTTCGAATCTGATGCGCTGGAGCCGCATGCAGCGCATGCGCGCGCGCGTCGCCCGCCGGCAGGGCGCCAGCCCCTGGCGGGCCTGGTTCGAAGGCGGGGAGTAAAGGCCGCCCCCCCGATCTTGGGCTTTCGTGGCCTGCGACCTCACCCTCGATCCCTCTCCTGAAGGAGAGGGAGGGC
>DASWQX010000133.1:0-4578 GCA_036403495.1 Thermoanaerobaculia bacterium | reverse complement strand
GGCGATGCTGGCCGTCGATCCCAGCCATATCCAGATGGGGAGCCTGTTCTCGATCGGGGCTCCGAGCCAGGAGAGCCTGCTCCGGTTCGGGGCGTCCGGCGCGTTCCCGGTCTTCGTGTTCCACCGCTGGTGGACGCTGCTCTCGGCCGGCTGGCTCCATGCCGGCCTGCTGCACATCGGTTTCAACCTCTACTGGATCCGCTTCCTCGCCCCGGAGACCGCCGAGTACTACGGTCCGGCGCGGACGGTGATCGTCTACAGCATCTCCTCGATCACCGGCTTCCTAGCCAGCAGCCTGATGGGGGTGCCGCTCACCCTGGGCGCCTCGGCGCCGATCCTGGGGCTGCTCGGCGCGCTGGTCTACTACAGCCGCCGCACCGGCAGCAGCGCCGTGGGGCGGATGGCCTGGAGCTACGCGATCTTCATGCTCGTCTTCGGCTTCCTGATGCGCGGCGTGGACAACTGGGCCCACATCGGCGGCTTCGCGGGGGGCTTCCTGGCGGGCTTCCTGCTCGATCCCCGCAAGTCGGAGACCGGCAATCACTCGGTGGCGGCGCTGATCTGCCTGCTGCTGACCGTGGCGTCGATCGTGGCCTCGCTGGTGGTGCCGATCCCCGGCGCCGGCTGAAGACCTACTCCCCTGGTACCAGCCCCAGCTCCTTGGCCCGCCGCCGCACCTGGTAGGCCTCCCTGGTCTCCTGGGAGCTGAAGCGCTCCTCTTTCCAGGGGTCGCCGTAGGTGTGGTAGCCGTTCTCCTCCCAGAAGCCGCGCCGGTCCTCGGAGAGCAGCTCGACGCCGTTCACCCACTTGGCGCTCTTCCAGGCATAGAGGTGAGGGACCACCAGCCGCACGGGTCCGCCGTGGTCCACCAGGAGAGGCTTGCCGTTGTGGCGGTCGGCGAACAGGGCCCGTTCGGAGAGGAAGACCTCCAGCGGCAGGTTGGTGGTGTAGCCGCCGTAGCAGTGGATGAGGACGTGGGAGGCCTCGGGGTCGACCTCGACCTGCCGCAGCACCTCGCGCGTCGCGATCCCCTCCCAGCCGTTGTCGAGAGTGGAGAAGCGGGTGACGCAGTGGAAGTCGGCCGTGACCCGCTCGCGGGGGAGCGCCTGGAACTCCTTCCAGGAGAGGGTGCGCTCGGCGGCGACCAGGCCGGAGATCTTCAGCGTCCACTTGGCGGTGTCGATCTGCGGCGTGCGGCCATAGGTGAGCACCGGCCACTTCACGGTGGTGTACTGCCCCGGGGGGACGCGGTCGGATCCGGTGTGTGGAGTGTCGTGCATGGTCTCTCCCTCCCGGACCAGGATACATCTCCGGGAATTGATGACCAATGGACTCTCATTTACACTTACGGACCGGCCATGCAGACCTCGACCCCACCCGCGCAGGAGACCCCGTCTCCCTCCTCCGACCGCCGGCGACCGCTGCGGCTGCTGGAGACGATCGGCAACACGCCGCTGCTCGACCTCACGGCGTTGACCGGGCGGGACGAAGTGAGGCTCTTCGCCAAGGCCGAATACGCCAATCCGGGGGGCTCGGTGAAGGACCGGGCGGCGCTCGCGATGATCCGGGACGCGGAGCGGCGGGGGCTCTTCGGCGAGGGGCGGCGGCTGCTCGACGCGACCTCCGGCAACACCGGGATCGCCTACGCCATGATCGGCGCCGCCAGCCAGATCCCGGTGACCGTCTGCCTGCCGGAGAGCGCCAGCCCCGAGCGCAAGAAGATCCTGCGCGCCTATGGGGCCGAGCTGCGGATGACCGATCCGCTGGCGGGCAGCGACGGCGCGATCCTGGAGGCGCGGCGGATGGTGGCCGCGGAGCCCGGGCGCTGGGCCTATCTCGACCAGTATTCGAACCCCGAGAACTGGCGCGCCCACTACCGCTCGACCGGCCCCGAGATCTGGAAGCAGACCGCCGGCGAGATCACCCACTTCGTCACCGGACTGGGCACCAGCGGCACCTTCATGGGTGTCGGGCGGTACCTGAGAGAGAAGAAGCCGGGCGTCCGGCTGATCTCGGTGGAGCCCGATTCGCCGTTCCACGGCCTGGAGGGGATGAAGCACATGGCCTCGGCGATCGTGCCGGCGATCTACGATCCGTCGCTGGCGGACGAGGCCCTGGAGCTGGCGACCGAGGAGGCCTACCGGATGGTCAAGCGGCTGGCGCGCGAGACGGGACTGCTGGTGGGCGTCTCCGCCGGCGGCAACGTGGCGGCCGCCCTCAAGGTGGCCGCCGGGGTGCGCTATGGCACGCTGGTGACGGTCCTCTGCGACGGCGCGGACAAGTACCTGACGGACCGGTTCTGGGAGGAAGACTGAGCGACATGAGCCGCATCGTCATCACCCCCCAGGACCTCGCGGCGATCGGCCGCCACGGCGAGGCGACCTTCCCGGAGGAGTGCTGCGGCTTCCTGATCGGCCGCGTCGTCGGGGAGGGCGCGGAGACGACCGTCGTCGAGCGCCTGCTGCCGGTCGACAACGAGCGGCAGGACAGCCGCCATAACCGCTACGTGATCGAGCCCGAAACGGTGCTCGCGGCGCACAAGACGGCCCGCGCGGCCGGCGCCGACGTGGTGGGCTACTATCATTCGCACCCCGACCACCCTTCGCGGCCGAGCGACTTCGACCGCGAGCACGCCTGGCCCGGGCTTTCCTACCTCATCGTCTCCGTGCAGAAGGGGCGCGCGGCGGATGCCAGGAGCTGGCGCCTCGCCGACGACCGCGAGCGGTTCGACGAAGAGACCATCGATCAGGAGGCGATCCGATGAGCGTCACCATTCAGATTCCCACCCCGCTGCGGCGGTTCACGGCCGAGCAGGGGGAGGTCGAGGTCGCGGGGGGCACGGTCGGCGAGGCGCTGCGCGCGCTCACCCAGCGCCACCCGGCCCTCCAGCGCCACCTCTACACGGACGACGGCGCGCTGCGCAGCTTCGTCAATCTGTTCCTGAACGACGAGGACGTCCGCCACCTGCAGAAGGACGCCACCCCGATCAAGCCGGGGGACACGCTGTCGATCATCCCGTCGATTGCAGGGGGTGCGACCAGCCTGCTCGACCGAGCGACCGGCGTCGACGAGCTGCCGGCGCTCTCGCCCGGGGAGATCCGCCACTACAGCCGCCACCTGATCCTCCCCGAGGTCGGCACGCTCGGGCAGCGCAAGCTCAAGGCCGCCAAGGTGCTGTGCATCGGAGCCGGCGGGCTCGGCTCGCCGCTCGGGCTCTACCTCGCGGCGGCGGGCGTCGGCACGCTCGGGCTGGTCGACTTCGACGTCGTCGACGAGAGCAACCTCCACCGCCAGGTGCTGTTCGGCCGCGCGGCCGTGGGGCGGCCGAAGATCCAGGCCGCCGTCGACCGGCTGCGCGACCTCAACCCGCACATCAAGGTGGTCCCCCACGAGGTGCGGCTCGACTCCTCGAACGCCATGGCGCTGTTCGCGGACTACGACGTGATCGTGGACGGCACCGACAACTTCCCCACCCGCTACCTGGTCAACGACGCCTGCGTGCTCTCGGGCAAGCCGAACGTCTACGGCTCGATCTTCCGCTTCGAGGGGCAGGTGTCGGTGTTCTGGGGCGCCAAGGGACCCTGCTACCGCTGCCTCTTCCCCGAGCCGCCGCCGCCGGGGCTCGTCCCCTCCTGCGCCGAGGGGGGCGTGCTCGGGGTGCTGCCGGGGATCATCGGCTCGCTGCAGGCCAACGAGGTGATCAAGCTGATCGTGGGCGCCGGCGATCCGCTGATCGGCCGGCTGGTGCTGTTCGACGCCTTGAAGCTGAAGTTCCGCGAGCTCAAGCTGCGAAAGAACCCCGACTGCCCGATCTGCTCCGAGCATCCCACCCAGCACGAGCTGATCGACTACGAGCAGTTCTGCGGCATCGACCCGCACGCCGACGCCGTGGAGGCCGAGTTCGAGGTCTCGACGCCGGAATTCAAGTCCTGGCTCGACGAGGGGCGGCCGGTCACCCTCCTCGACGTGCGCAACCCGCCGGAGTGGGAGATCTGCCGCATCGACGGCGCGAAGCTGCTCCCCCTCGGCGAGCTCCAGGATCGCCTCGGCGAGCTCGATCCCGCGGACACGATCGTGGTCCACTGCCACCACGGCGGCCGCTCGGCCCAGGCGGTGAAGTTCCTCCGCCAGATGGGCTTCTCGCGGGCGATCAACCTCGCCGGCGGCATCGAGTCCTGGAGCCTGATGGTCGATCCGTCGGTGCCGCGGTACTGAGGCGGACCAGGAAGTGAGGGCGACCGCGGGTCGCCCCTACGACCTCCGTCCAATGAGAGCCTGTCGCCGCAGTTTGTAGGGGCGACCCGCGGTCGCCCTCACTTCTCCGCTCCTTCCCCCTCCCGCCGCTTCGTGATACTCCTCCTGCCGAGAGGAGAAATTCATGCCCACCCAGGAAGATGCCAAGCTGATCCTTCACCTGTACGAGCTCCGCCGCGAGACGCGGCTGCGCCAGGCGCGCGACTGGTTCGTGCGCAACTTCCACGTCGCCACCATGGAGGAGTTCACCGCCCTCTGCCCGCCGGGCTCGGAGGCCAACGCCTCCTACCGGATGCTCGTCGGCTACTGGGAGATGGCCGCCTC
>DASWQX010000132.1:0-7754 GCA_036403495.1 Thermoanaerobaculia bacterium | reverse complement strand
TTCGACTGGGCGGAAAACTCGGCCAGGTCCTCCGACCGTCGCTTGATCGCAAGCTCGAACATTTTCACCTCGCAGTCAATTGGATCGCGCCACACCGCCCACCCTAAACCACAAAAGCACCGGCTTGGGCTCCTGATAGCGCAGTTCCCCATCGAGATGCACAGCCGTACCTCCCGGTAGGTCCTCATAAACCCATGACAGCCCCTTGACCCGCGACGGCAGGCGGTTCACCGCTCGCTGGGGGCCGCCGGTGGCGAGGCGGTCTCGCTCTTCGAGGATCAGCGCGGTCAGCTCGGCTTCGAGCTCAACGTGGGCGCTTTTTGGCCAGGAGTCCCAAAAGTTGGGGAGCATGAGGCGGGCGACGGTCTGCCAGCGCGGGATCGACTTCAGCTTTTCCCGATTGAAGGCGTCAGGATCGAAGGTGCGCACGTCCTGTCGCGGCAGATCGTCGAGGATGGTCGAGAGGCGCCGCGCATAGTCCCAGATCGCCCAGCGGGCCAGCATTCGCGGGCGAGGCTTGATGCCGAGGATGGACTGGTCGAGGCTTGCGGCGCGATGGGCGCCGAAGGCTTCGTAGCGCAGGCCCCGGAGGATTCGGGATTGAAGATCGAGGTGGCGGAGCCGTTCGGGCCAGCCGGCGGGAGCGCGCGGGAAACTCCGCAGGATCGGCTGCTGGAGGCGGATCACGGCCTGCGCGATGAGTTGGGTGATGAGACTCGGGTTGTTGTCCGACATCGCCTGGTTGAGGCTCCACGAAGCGTCCAGGATCTCGCCGGCCTGCGTCTCGCGGCGGCCCCGGAGTCGCTCGGCGGCATCGAGAAGGAACAGCTTCTGAAGCGCCAGGAGGCCGAGGTAGTTGGGGATCTTCGTCTCGAAGCCGGCGTCGAGATCGCGCTTCCAGACGGGTGGAGGCCCCTGGGCCAGCCGGGACCGGATGGCGTCGAGGCCGGGGCGGATCGATTCCAGGAAAGCGGCGATCTCGGGCGAGACCGGCGCGGGCGTGTCGTCCGTCGAGATCCGGTAGGCCGCGTAGAACGCCTTCATCGGTACCTTGACCGCTTCGAAACGTTTTGCGGCCTCGGGTGTGGGGTGGACCCGGCCGGGCGTGTCCGGCGGCGCCATGTCGATCCCGATCGCGGCGCCCAGTTTCTCGAGGTCGTGGACGGTCACATTGTCCTCGGTCGCCGGATAGCGCTCGGGAAACGAGGCGCCGCCGAGCGCGCGGCGCCAGTCGCCGTCGAGCCGCCGGTCGACCGAGGTGATCCACGACATCAGCGCGAGGGCAACGATCAGGCCCAGCAGGGCGAACAGGCCGGCTCCAGCCAGAAACCAGCGCAGGAGCCTGGGCTGATCGACCCGATTCAAGTTTTTCGCCTCACTCCTCCTGCTACTTCCCCACCCAGGGCGGACTCACGCACTTGACGCTGGGAGGATTGGGCGTCCCCTCGTATTTGTGCTTGGGGATGTAGGCGTTGAGCGCGGCCAGCAGCCCCGTGCTCTTGGCGCGCGCGACGAAGGAGAAGGGCTCGGCGTAGGGCTTGAACTCGCCCTTGGCGACCTCGGTCATGTTGCAGTGCGGCCACACCACCGTGAGACCATCTTTCGCCAGATCCATGACGCTGCCATACCCTCCGCCATAGGCGAACTGCGGGCCTTTTCTGACCTTGGCGGCCGCTTCCACTTCGTCGTTCGTCCCCTCGATCTTCACGTCGGTGATCTTGGCCTGCTGCATCCGGTTGCGGAGATCTGAATCGGCGGTCGAGCCGAGGGTCACGATCACCGTCTTGCCGCGCAGATCGGCGACGTCCTTGAGCTTGTCCTTGTCCGCGGTGCGCACCAGGTACGCCCGAACCACCGTGTAGTACGTCGCCGACCACTGGCCGGCGGTGCCGGTGGCCTTGCGCCGCTCCTGCGTATCGGAGATCCCCGTGCCGGCGATGTCGCACTCGTTCTTGCCCGGCCGCAGCCAGATGTCGGCGAAGGCCGCTTCCTCGACCGGCTGGAACTTCAGGTTGTTCGCCTTCGCGAAGGCGGTGAGGTAGTCGATGTCCCACCCCTTCCAGGTGGCGCCGTCCTTCCAGGCGAACGGCTTGAAGCCGGGATAGAGGCAGACCTGCAGGGTGCCCGGCTGGATCGTCGTGATCGTGGCGGCGGAGCCGGCTCGCGCGGTGACCAGCAGGGAGCCGGCGAAGGCTGCGCCCAGCAGGAGGCAGCGGATGGACCTGCGGACACTCTGTGACGTGACGTACGGCATGGAAAAACCCTCCCTTGGAAAATGAAATGGCTCGGAGAGAGGCCTGCCCTTCAGGCCTTCCCGAGCTCGCCGAGCATCCGGTCGAGCCGCCGGGTGTCCTCGTCCTTCTTGAACCGGGCCTTGTCGTCCTCGAGCTTCTTGCGCATCTCGATCCGGACTTCGGGGGGAAATCCCGTCTTGAGGCGCGGCAGCGTCTGGGCCATGGCTTCGAGGAGGAGGGACAGGTCCTCGGGCGAGAAATTGTTCTCGGCCGTGAGCATCTGTTCGGTTCCGACGAAGGCGGTCGTCATCCCCTCTTTCATCTCCTTGAGACCCTCCATCCGGGAGGCGTACGTCTCATCCTTGGGGAGCGTCGGCAGCATCTCTTCCACCAGCTCGGCTCCTCTCGCGGAAGAGTGGAGGAGCAGGGCCGTGAGGCTCGCCAGCTCCTGCCGGTAGCCACCGTCGTCGGAGGCGGCGAGATAGAGCTTCAACAGCCCGACGGCTCCCTGCTGGAGCTGGATGAAATCGTCCATGCGCGCCGTCAGCGGCAGGCTCTTGTCGCCCAGGAGCGCGAGATTGTCCAGGGAGGTGACGCGCCGCAGGAGAGCGGCGCCCTGCGGGTCGGCGAACTTGGGGAGCGGGACTTTGCCGGCGGTGAGGATCTCAGCCGCGCGCTGGTAGTCGGGTCCGGACCACACGCGCGTCGCCGCCGGAACGCCGGCTTCCAGAAACGGATCGGCCTGAGCCGCGGCGGCGAGAGGGAGGGCGAGCCCAAGGGCGGCCGCGAGGGCGAAATGGCGCATGCTATCGATCCTCCTGATCGCTCGATTCTACTCGAAGCGCAGCGCTGTGAAGGGATCGAGCCGGCTCGCGCGGCGGGCCGGCAGGTAGCAGGCCAGGAAGGCGACAAGGATCAGGGCCGCGGAGATCAGGAGAAACGTCAGAGGATCGGCACGGCTGATCCCGACCAGGAGGCTCTCCAGGACGCGGGTCAGCAGCAGCGCCGCGAGCCCGCCGCAGACGATCCCGGCCAGCGCGAGGCCGAGGCCGCGGCGCAGCATCTGCCGGCGCACCTGAGCCCGGCGGGCTCCAAGGGCCATTCGAATCCCGATCTCCCGCGTGCGCCGGCGGACCGAAAAGGAGAGGACGCCATAGATCCCTACCGCGGCCAGCACCAGCGCGATCCCCGAAAAAGCGGACATCAGGAGCGCGTTGAAGCGGGAGCGGGCGAGGGGCGCCGCCGCCGCGAGCCGCGTCTCCAGGGTCTCCAGCCGGTCGGCGGGGAGGTTGCGGTCGAGCGACGCCAGGGCTCTCCGGACCGGACCCTCCAGGGCCGCCGGGTCCGCCGCGGTGCGGATGACGAGGGAGAGCGCGCTCAGGCTCGGCGGCGGGACGGTGCTCTGGTCGTACGCGAAGTAGACGATCGGCTGCGCGGCCTGCCCGGGGAGGCGCTGATCCTCCACCACTCCGACGACGTCGTAGACGCCGCCGTTGAAACGGACCTGCTTGCCGAGGGCGCCACGGCCGCCGAGGAGCCTGCGGACCGCACTCTCGTTGAACAGGGCCACCCGGCGGCCGCCGTCGCGGTCGCGCGCGGTGATCCCCTGGCCCGCGACGATCCGGGTGCGCATCGCCTCCAGGTAGCCGGGCGTGATGAGCTGCCAGCCGGCCGAGACCTCGTCGCGCATCGTTTCGCCGACGATCCGCGGCTGGTAGCTCCAGGGCTCGTCCGGCGGGATCTCCTTGGCCGCTCCGACCGCGACGACGCCGGGCAGGGCGGCGATGCGCTCGATCAACGCCGAATAAAAGGTTTTTATCCGCCGCGGCTCGCCATACGAAGCCGCCGGCAACGCGACGTCGAGCGTCAGCACGCGATCCGTTTTGAATCCGAGGTCCTGATCGACGAGATGGAGGAAGCTGCGGACCAGCAGGCCGGAGGCGATCAGGAGTACGAACGCGAGGGCGACCTCCAGGACGACCAGCCCGCTCTGCAAACGCTCGCTACCGGGGGCGGCCGTGCCGCCGCGGGCGCCGAAACTCGCCGCGCTGCCGAACGAGGTCCGCAGCGCCGGCACCAGGCCCGCGACCAGGGCGCTCGCCAGCGTCACCAGGACCGTGAACTGCAGAGCCCGGAGGCCGACATCCACCCCGAGGCTCGCCGGCAGATAGATCCCGCGCGGGTCCGGCAGGACGTGAAGGGCCAGCCGGGCGAGCCAGAAGCCGAGGGCGCCGCCGAGCAGAGAGACCAGCAGCGTTTCGGTGAGCAACTGCCGCAGCAGCCTTGGGGCCGTCGCGCCGACGGCGGCGCGGAGGTCCAACTCGCGCTCCCGCGCGATGGCGCGGACGAGTTGGAGGTTGGAGACGTTGACGCAGGTGATCAGAAGCAGCAGGGATACCGCCCCGAAGATCACCCAGAGGGCGGTGCGGGCCTGCATTCCATACGATTCGGGGAGGGGCACGAGGCTGATCGAAAGCCCCTTGTTGCTGTCCGGAAACTGCGCCTGAAGGCCGCGCGCGATGCCCTCCAGGTCGGCCCGCGCCTGCATCTGGGAAATGCCCGGCCGCAAGCGTCCCACGCCCCCCAGATAGCCCGCCTTCCGGTCCGTCGCATCCTCCGGGCGGAAGACCAGGGGCACGAGCAGATCGGGATCGCCGCCCGGAATGCGAAAATCCGGAGGCAGCACGCCGACCGCCTCATAGCTCTCGCCACCGAGGCGGAGCCGGCGGCCGGCGATCTTCGGATCGCCTCCGAAGCGGCGCCGCCACAATCGATCGCTGAGGATCACCACGCGCGGTCCGGCCTGCCGGTACTCCTCGGCCTGGAACAATCGCCCCACCACGGCCCGGACGCGCAGCGATTCGAGGAGCCCTTCGGAGACGAGGTGGCGCTGCAGGCGCACCGGCTCGCCGGCTCCCGTCAGGTCGAGGCTGCCGAAGGGCACATAGGCTCCGAGCTCGCTGAACGTGCGGTTCCGCGCCCGGAGGGACAGAAAGTCGGCCGGCGTCAACGACGTCCGCTCGGGACCGCGCTCCGGCCGCGCGCCGAGCACGGTGATGATGCGATCGGGATCGGGATAGGGGACCGGATGGAGCAGGGCCGCGTCGACGACGGTGAACACCGACGTCGCCGCGCCGAGCCCCAGGCCCAGCGTGAGGACGACCGCCAGCGTGAAGGCGGGAAAGCGGCAGGCCAGCCGCAGGGCATAGGACAGATCCTGAATCAGGCTGTTCATGAGTAGGTTGGAAGCCGCTCCTGCATCCTAAAGCCAGGCCAAAGCCTGAGTCAACGCGAACGAGTACAATCCGGATCGTCATGATTGCCAAAAAGGTTCTCCCCGGGCTCCTTTCCCTCCTTCTCGCCGCCGCCCTCCACGGTCAGGACAAATCGCTTCACCTCGCGATCGGCGATCCGGCGCGCAAGGACAAGGAGGCGGCGGTGGTGCTCGACGGCATCACGGATACGCGGACGGGCGAGGTGATCGCGCCGGCCGAGTTGCCGAAGCGGCTGGCGGGAGTGCGCCTTCTGCTGGTGGGAGAGAGTCATACGGAGATGGATTTCCATCGCTGCGAGCTGCGGGTGATCGAGGAGCTGGCGCGCGCCGGCCGGCCGCTGCTCGTGGGGCTGGAGATGTACCCCTATCCCGAGCAGCGGTTCCTCGACGGCTGGGTGGACGGCTCGCTCACCGAGGAGGCGTTCCTGCGCGAATCGCGCTGGTATGAGAGCTGGGGCTACAACTGGCTCTATTATCGCGACATCTTCCTCTTCGCCCGCGATCACAAGCTGCGGATGTTCGCCGTCAACGCGCCGCGCGACGTCGTCACCGCGGTGCGAAAGAAAGGTTTCCAGAACCTGACGCCGGACGAGGCGGCGCACATCCCCACCGACATCGACACTTCGAGCCCCGAGCACCGCGCGCTGTTCAAGTCCTTCTTCGCGGCCGGCGGCGATTCCCTGCACTCCGGGATGACCGAGGCGCAGTGGGATTCGATGATCGCCGCCCAGTCCACCTGGGACGCCACGATGGCGTTCAACGCCGTCAAGGCGCTCAAGGAGCAGGGCGGCCCGGACACCGTCATGGTGGTGCTCGTCGGCTCCGGCCACGTGGTCTACGGGCTGGGCATCCAGCGCCAGGCCGCCCGCCATTTCGACGGCCGGATCGCGACGGTGGTGCCGGTCGACGTCCGCGACGAGGAGGGACACGAGGTCAGGACCGTCCAGGCGTCCTACGCCGATTTCGTCTGGGGCCTGCCGGCGGCGGCCGAGCCGCTCTACCCCTCCTTGGGCCTCTCCAGCAGCCCCGTGGAAGGGCAGAAGGCTCTGAAGGTCATCCTCGTCTCCGAGAAGACCCCCGCCGAGAAGGCCGGCCTCCAGGTGGGAGACGTGATCGTCTCGCTCGACGGCACGGCCGTGCCGGACAAGGAGACGCTGAACCGCCTGGTGGCCGCCAAGCGCTGGGGCGACGAGGCGGTGCTGGCGGTGAAGCGGGGAGGCGAGACGAAGGAGCTGCGGCTCGCCCTGCGCCGGTGAAGCCTCGCCGCCCCAGACGCTGCGTCACGGCAGCCTCCGACGGCCCGAGGAGGGAGCCAGCGGCGCAACCCGGCCGTCCGAGACGCAACGCCGGCTACCGTGGAGCGACGTACCGATACCACGGCGCAACGCAAGCATCCGCGGCGCATCGTAAGCTTCCGCGGCGCAACGTATCGATACAACGGCGCGACTGCACCTTACGACGCATCAATCCCAACAAGAATCGAATGCCGCGCCGACCCTTGGCGCACGATTCACTCCAATGACGCATTGAATCCAGATTTGGCGCATTTACAGACTTTACTGACGCGACAACAGCCAACAATGACGCGTCATTGACTTATCTGAGGCTTCGCACGCTTCCTTGAGGCGTCGCCTCGAATCATTGCGCCATTTTCGGCTGCAACAGCTCGCCGGACGCCGGCGGTAGTCGTTTTTTCCGAGCTATGACGCAACGAGCGGTTCCTCCTGGCCCTGGGGCTGGACCCGGGGCGCGGCTTGGGATAGTGTTGCAACCTTGACGCTCGACGACGCAGGTTGGCTGGATTTGCTGCTCCGCATGGGGCTTTGGCGCGTCGCGGGCCGGCGCGAAGCGGCGCGGCGTGCGGGATCTCGACGCATTCAAGGCAGAGGAGATGGCGGATGAGCTTGAATCTCTCCATCGCCCAGGTCCTGACGGACCTGGAGGCGCAGGTCGGGCAGCTCGAGGGCCAGGAGGCCTTCCATGCCGAGCAGGAGGTCTTCCACCGCGAGCAGCGCGCCCTGCGGGCGGGCGAGCTGGCGATGATCCGGGAGCGCTACGACGCGTTCAAGGCGGCGGCGACGGCCGCGGGAGAGGTCGTGCGCCGGTTGAAGGTGGAGGGCGCGGACGAGTCCGCCCCGCCGGCGACGATCAGCAAGATGATCGGCCGGATTCTCGACGCCAAAATGGCCGGCGAGAGGCTCACCCCGTCCTCGATCGCCAAAGAGGTCAACGAGACCTTTGCCAAG
>DASWQX010000131.1:0-2885 GCA_036403495.1 Thermoanaerobaculia bacterium | reverse complement strand
GGTGGCGCTTGGGGCCAACGTCGGCGCCGCCTTCGCGCTGCGGGAGGGGGCGCGGGCGCTGGCCAAGATCGTCTTCCCGGGCGCCGGCTCGGCGGTGTCCGCGGGCGTCGCCTTCGCCGGCACCTGGGGGCTGGGCGAGGCGGCGATCGCCTACTTCATAGAGAAGCGGCCGATTGAGGAGGCGCGGGAGCGGTTCCGGCGGAAGAAGAGGGAGAAGGAGCAGGCGGCGGAAACGCCCTCCTGACCCGCTCGAGGGTCTCCAGCCGCCCGGCCAGATCGCTCCTCGCCGCCTCCCCGAGCTCGCCGGCGAGGTACGCCGCCAGTTGCTCCCCGACCGTGAGGGCCGCCGCGTCGGCCGGCGCCCCGCCGCCCAGCACGCGCAGTACGGCCCGGACGTACGCCTCTGGCTCGACCGGCACTTGGCGGAAGCCGTCGAGCACATCCTCCACATGCTGGGTAAGGCAGTAGGAGGCGCGCAGCGGGCGGGTCTGGCGCCAGCGGGGGAGGGAGGTGCGAGTGAGCGTCCAGAAGGGCCTCAGGAAGGCGGCGCGCCGGCGCACGAAGTAGGCCATCTCCCGCAGGCAGAGCGCGTCGATCCGCAGCATGTCGAGGTAGAGCTCGTCGGCCACCCGCCGCTGCACGGCCACGACGCCGAAGAGGCCGAGGACCAGCCCACCAAGGATGTCGAGGAGCTGATGCTCGTGGATCAGCATGGTGGAGGCGACGACCGCCGCCAGCCACACGCCGAACAGGGTCCGCCCCAGCCAGCCGCACCGCCGCCCGAAGACCAGGGCCGCCGTGACGGCGAAGGCGATGTGGAGCGAGGGGAACTTGTTGTAGTCGAGGTTGAGCCGGTCCGCCAGGTTGAAGACGCCGCCGAAGAACCCGTCCGCCAGCCGCGGCGGGTAGGCCTGCGCCAGCGGGATGGCGAGGAAGAAGACGCCGGCGAGCAGGGTCTCCGCCGTCAGGGTGAGGACGAAGGGGGTGAAGCTGCGCCAGGTCCGCAGGATGAACGGCGTCGCCAGCATCAGCACCGGGACGGAGAGATAGATCAGCGACCAGGAGGGGAGGAACGGCAGCCGCATCTCCCACGGGAAGTAGAAGTCGGTCAGGGGGCGCCGCAGCTTGGCCAGCAGGCTGGCGCCGCCGTAGACCGAGTAGAAGATCTTGAAGAAGAGGTAGGAGAGCGGCAGGGTGAGCTTGAAGCTCGCCATCCCGGGCCAGGCGAAAAAGGGCTCTCTCTCCCTGGGCTCAGGGCTCGCCATGGCGCCTCACCAGCTTCGTGACGTCCGTGCAACGCGTGAGGCGGCTCATGATGTCGGTATCCAGTGATTGACCGATCGGCACCCGTAGTGAGGGGGACAACAGGATCGCCATGCGAATCCTTCCCGCTGGAAAGCCGCGGCAGGCGGTCCGCGCCGGCGCGGCCTTCGCCGTCCTGCGGATCGTTCAAGCTTCCCTATTGTACCGAGAGCTGAGCCGTTTCGGCACGGGCCTGGGCTCGAAGCAGTTGCGGTCCGAGAGGACGCCGGTCTAGGATCTGTCGCGTGAATCCGAAAGCCAGTCATTCCAGGAAGGTCCCTTCCGGCAAGCGGAGATCCGCTTCCGGGAGGCAAATTGTGAAACAGGCTGTTTCACAATTGACCGTGGACTATCCCCTGCTCCTGGAGGATCTCCGGAGCCGCATTCGGGCGGCACAGGTCAGGGCGGTCCTGGCCGTCAACCGTGAGTTGATACTGCTCTACTGGGAGATCGGACAGCGCATTCTGGAGAGCCAGAGACGGGAAGGATGGGGAGCCAAGGTCGTCGAGCGGCTGGCGGCCGACCTGCGGCTCTCCTTTCCGGAGATCGCCAGCTTCTCGCCGCGGAACCTGCTCTTCATGCGGGCCTTCGCCGAGGAGTTCTCCGACCTCCAGATTGTGAAACAGCTTGTTTCACAAATTCCCTGGGGGCACATCGTCCGCGTCATGCAGAAGCTCAAGGCTCCCGCCGAGCGGGAGTTCTATATCCATCAGGCCATCGCTCACGGATGGTCGCGCTCTGTCCTGGTCCACCAGATCGAATCCGGCCTTTACGGCCGGCAGGGACAGGCCCTCAACAACTTCGACCGTGTCCTGCCTTCCGCCCAATCCGATCTCGCCCGCCAAGCCCTCAAGGATCCCTATATCTTCGATTTCCTGAGCCTGGGCGACGAAGCCCGGGAACGGGATCTCGAACGAGGGCTGATCGAGCAGGTCCGCCGCTTCCTTCTCGAATTGGGCGCCGGCTTCGCGCTCGTGGGTACGCAATACTCTCTGGAGGTGGACGGCCAGGAGTTCTTCCTCGACCTTCTCTTCTACCATCTCCGCCTGCGCTGCTACGTCGTCGTCGAGCTCAAGGTGGCGGAGTTCCAACCCGAGCACGCGGGTAAGATGAGCTTTTATCTCTCCGCCGTCGACAACCTCCTCCGCCACCCCGACGACCAGCCCACCATCGGACTCATCCTGTGCAAGACCAAGAGTCGCCTGGTGGCGGAATATACCCTCCAGGGCCAGCAGAAGCCGATCGGCGTGGCGAGCTACCTCATGATGCCCGCCCACTTGCGCGGCACCCTCCCCAGCCCTCAGGAGCTCGAAGCCGGCCTGGTGGACGGGGACGCCGTCAATTAAGCCGCTCCTGTAGTGTTCTTCAGCGGCCGCAGTTCAGCGGCCGCGGAGCATGGCGACCGTGGCGAGGAGCCGCTCCAGGAACAGGGTGAGCTCCTCGCGATCCGCGGCCGGCAGGCGCTCGAACTGGCGGAGGATGCTCAGCAGCCGCTCCGCGATGATCGGCGGCTCCGCGGGACGCTCGTCGAGCAGGGCGCCGACGCTCACTCCGAAGGCCCCCGCAAGCTGGTAGAGGGAGTA
>DASWQX010000130.1:0-2639 GCA_036403495.1 Thermoanaerobaculia bacterium | reverse complement strand
CATCTCGTTCCAAGGCATCCAGAACCTCCACGGCTCCAGATGCTCTCCCACAAACTGTCACCCATGTCCCCGGTCTGAAGTGTTACCGATGTCCCCGGTCTGAACCGTGAGGGCTCAGGCTCCGCCGGACCGGGCCATCTGACAAAGAAAGGATTAGGCGGTGCAACCGACCCCGGAGACGCAGCTCTGCCCGATGGTGCAGGGGAAGCAGGAGTCGCAGGAGTGGGTGCAGGGACAGGGTTGAGTGATGACACCGCCGGCCGCTTCCTGGAGGGTTTCGCCGGCGAGCAAACGGACGGTTTCACGGTTCAGGGTCAGACGTCTCGCATGCTTCTTCATTACGCATTCCTCCTTGTGCTTATGATTCTATACGGAATCGATGCAGGCAGACTCGGAAGATCCGAGCAGCAGGGTGATCTGGCTGCAACGGTCGAAGTGAGCTGCGACCGGGCGAGGGTTCCTGACCGCAGCCGGGCCGACCTGGCCGGAATCCTCTCCCCGACCCACGAAATCCTCCGCATGACCCACGAAGTATGCCGCATGACCCGCGAATTGCTCCGCGTATCGCACGAATTGCACCGCAAAATTCGAACTTTACCGAGCGGATTTGACGCCATCCTCCGCATGACCCGGCTTTTTCACACCAACCATCTCTTAAAGCTCCGCTTATTACGTCCGATAAGCGGAGATGAAAGCCGACTTCACGGCCTGCTGGCTGAAATCATACGCATATTGAGCGAAGTTTGCATATGATTCGCGGAGCTTAGGGACCCAACCTGTGGGTCATGCGGAGGATTTCCTGGAGGAGGCCGCCGCTTTGGGGGCCGCGAAGGTCGGGTCCTGATCTTTGCGGCATTCTTCTCCGGAGGGGAGAGCCATGGATACTCGGTTGTCGCTCGCTTCGATTCTGTCCAGCCTCGAAGACCAGGTCGCCCATCACCGCCAGCAGGAGACGCTCCATGCGGAGCGCAAGGCGTTTCACCGGGAGCGGCGCGCGGAGCATGCGGCGGAGCTGGAACCGGCGATCTCGCTATGCGTGGGGCTCCATCCCTGCGAGCTGGGCCAGGGCCAGGTAGGTGTCGGTCAGCTCGGTGCCGCGAATGGGCAGCAGGACGAGGATCATCACCTCGTCAACCCCGAAGCGCTCGGCGATCGCGGCGAGCTCGGCGTGGCATTCGGCGGCCGGGCCCGAGACGTTCGCGCCGTTCAGGCCGTGGGCCCGCAGGGTTTCCAGCGCTTCCTCGCGGGTGGGGGCGCAGGCCAGGCTGGCGACGACGATCGCCTGTGGAGCCGCGAATTCGGGGCTGGGGACGAAGCTCCGGCGATATTCGTCCACGATGGCGGCGCCGTCCGGCCCCGGCGCGTGGTGAAGGGAAAAGCAGAAGCCGGTGCCCTGGCGGCCGGCCCACCGCGCGGTCTCGAAGCTCGTGCCCAGCACCCAGAGCGGCGGACCGGTCTCCAGTGTCTTGTGGCCGGCGAGCGGGTGCTCCAGGCTCAGGCGGGCGGTCAGCAGCCCGTGCAGCTCGGTCAGCTTCTCATCGTAAGGACGTAGCGTCCCGAGCGGCCGCCCGTCGAGGATCGCATCGCGAATCGTGGGATCGAGCGGCAGCCCCCGCGTCACTCCGAGATCGAAACGGCCGGGCAGCAGGAACTCGATCAGGCAGGCGTCCTCGGCGACGCGTAGCGGGCTCTGGTAGTCGAGGCAGACGCCGCCGCTGCCGACCCGCATTCCCTCGCTGGTCGCCGCCAGCAGGGCGCCGAGCAGGAGAGGATTGGTGACCTGCCCGGCCGAATGATGCTCGCCCAGCCAGAAGCGGGCGAAGCCCAGGCGGTCGGCTTCGCCCATGAGGTCGACGACGGCCCCCACGTGGCCGAAATACAGGATGGAGAGCTTCACTCGTCGGGTCTTTCCCCGCGCACCCTACTTCAAAGGCGGCCACCGGGCAACGGCCGGAGCCGCGCACAGAGGTCGAGCGCGTTCCGGGTCGCGGCGCCGAGCGTGGTGTTGTCGAAGATGCACCAGACGTCCCGCCCGGCCGCCGCGTCCGCCTGAAGCCGCGCGGCGAGAGCCGTGAGGAAGTCCTCCGTATAGGCCGAGTAGTACATCTTCGGCGAGCCGTGGAGCCTGTGGTAGCTCAGGTCCCGCAGGCCCCCCGGCTCCGCGGCCGCGGGCACGCGGGCCGGATCGGCGGCGACCCGCGCCACGCCGAGCTCTCGGAGCAGAGTGTCCGCCTCCGAGGTGAACCAGCTCGGATGGCGGGGCTCACACGCCAGCGGCACCGGCGTCCGCGCACGGAGGTCGGCGAAGAAATCGGCCACCACCGCGGGATCAAGATTCAGGCTCGGCGGCAGTTGGACGAGGAGGGCTCCGAGCTTCTCCCCGAGCCCCTCCGCTTCGGTCAGAAAGGTTTTCACGAGCTCACCCGCGTGCGCGAGGCGGAGCCCATGCGTGATCGTCTTCGGAACCTTCACCGAGAAGCGGAAAGAGGAAGGGACGCCGGCGCTCCAGCGGGCGTACGTCGCCGGGCGGTGCGGACGATGGAAGGAGCTGTTGATCTCCACCGCCTCGAACCGGGACGCGTAGCGCTCCAGATGGCTGCCGGCCGCCGGAAACCAAGCCTGCTCCTCGCGCGGCAGAC
>DASWQX010000129.1:0-2689 GCA_036403495.1 Thermoanaerobaculia bacterium | reverse complement strand
AGGGTGGCCGCGCGGCGGAGGCCGACTTCGTCGAGGTGGATGGGCTTCGGCGGGAGGAGCTTCGCGGGGTAGTAGCCGTTCTCGCACCAGGAGCAGTGGCCGCAGGGGTGGGGGAGGTGCTCTCCGAAGCGGGCGGCGGGGTAGGCGGTTTGACAGCCGTCGTGGGCGGCCAGGGTCGGGACCTGGTCGAGTCGGGCGATCTCGCGGGTCTTTCTTTCGAGGGTGCGCTCGTGGAGGTCTTTGGCCAAGGCGTCGAGATCGGCGGGGGGCGGAACCAGCGGTAGGGGTGGCGGAGACCGGCGGCTCGGATTTCCACAGCAGGCGGATGTCGTGCCGCGATTGCGAGGTCGTGGAGGGCGAGCTCCATCGGATCGGGACTGTCGGCGGACTTCGGTGTCGCGTCTTCGATGGCGCCGACCCTTCTATGAGAACGGAAAAAATTGCGTCATCCGGCCAGGCCGGTGCCACGATTTCATGGTACGCAGGCTGGTGTAGACTTGGGAGCTAGGAGAGGGAGCTATGACCATCCAGCCTCCAAGCTCGCGCGTCTATCTACCCCTCGATTCCTTGAATACTTTCTGTCGCAAGTGGGGGGCAGGATCTCGCTCTTTTCGGCTCGGTCCTCCGGGAGGACTTCTCGCCGGAGAGCGATGTGGACGTGCTGGTGACCTTCGCCCCGGAGGCACCTTGGAGTCTCTGGGATGTCATCGCCATGCGCGGGGAGTTGGAACAGATGCTGGGGCGCAGGGTGGACCTCGTCGAGAAGGACGCCATCCGAAACCCCTTCCGCCGCCGCGAGATTCTCCGTGCTCATCAAGTGGTCCATGCGGCCTGAGGAGCGGGGTGCTGCTTATCTCTGGGCGGATTCCCGGCCACCCTCCTTCCCCTTCTTCACCCGCCGCAGCACCTCCGCGAACGGCACCTATGGGGAGTTCCCGGCGCAGGCCGACTTCGTCAAGGTGGACGTCCCCCCCCCGCGTGTTAGGATGAATCGTCGGGAGGTCGGTGGATGACGATCAAGGTCAAGCTTTCTTCGGTCGATTCCACGGTCGAAGGGCTTTTGCGCACTTCCGTCCGCAGGCCCAAAGCCAACACCCTGTCTGTCTTGCTCGACAAGATCGCCGCCGAACTCCACGACGCGCCCGCATTGTCGGACGATGCCGTTTCGCGCGCCGGAATCTACGCTGACCACCCCTGAAGACCGTGGCCTATAAGCGCGGTGTCCGGAGTGAGGGACCGCTTGCCAGTGTCTCAGGCACGCCGTCAACCGAATTCCGGCACGGATAGGTTCCGGCAGATCTTGCGCGCCAAGACATCTGAGACCTCGCTGTGCCGCGGTATCGCCTCTACGGCGCCCGTGGTGGGGTTCGTCCACAGGGAATGCGAGCCCCCTTCTCGTTTCAAGTGACATCCATGCCGGCGGAGATGGCGCAGCAGGTCACCGCGCTTCACCCGACCACGACCCTCTCGCGGACGGCTCCTCGCGGCAAGCCGCGCAACCCGTCGCGGCGCCGGTCTTCGAGGATGAGTGCAATCGCGTCGGCCAGGCTGCGGCGCGCCTCGACCTTTGTGCGGCCCTGGCCGTTCGCGCCCGGGATCTCCGGACAGTACGCGATGTGCCACTCGCCGTCGCGTTCGAAGATCGCGGTGAACTCATTTCTCATCGGTGGTTCCGTTTCCTGATGCTTCATCTCGATTCTCTCCGTTTGCATACCCGCAAAGCGAGTATAACCTCTCACCGAGGGCCGCCTATGCTGCCCGAGCCATCGGCAGGACCTCCCGGTCGATCACCGCGGCCAGGAGCCGCCGGGCTTCCTCCAGGTCGAAGTCCAATTGGAGTCCCAGCCAGAATTTCTCGGAGGTACTGAAATATCTCGCCAAGCGGAGCGCGGTGTCCGGGGTAATCGAGCGCTTTCCGAGGACGATCTCGTTCACCCGCCGAGGCGGCACCTTGATCTCGCGGGCCAACTTGTTCTGGCTGATGCCGAGAGGCTTCAGGAATTCCTCGAGCAAGACCTCGCCAGGATGCACGTTCGGTAGTGTCTCGGGGGATATTGTCTCAGGCATGACATCACCTCTCAGTGGTAGTCCACGATCTCGACTTCGTGAGCGTCACCGTCTCGCCAGACGAAGCAGAGTCGCCACTGGTCATTTACCCGGATGCTGAATTCGCCGGCCCGCTCACCCTTCAAGGCCTCCAACCTATTGCCCGGAGGTACCCGCAGGTCTGAGAGGCTCTGCGCGTTGTTCAACATCCTCAGCTTTCGGCGCGTGACCCGTTGAATCTCGGAAGAAAGTCTCCGGACTGCTCTTCCTTGCCAGATCTCATCGGCCTCGCGGCTTCTGAAGGATCTGATCATGAGTTTAGCATGACGCGTGGCGTCATATGACGCCACGCGTCATGAGAGACTCTCCACCCGCCGCAGCACCTCCGCGAACGGCACCTGGGCGAAGGCGCCGAAGAGGGGGTGGGACTTGAGCTTGCTTCGGCTCAGGCGGGGAGAAGGAAGTCCAGTGAGGAACCGGGCGAGGGCTCGCGGGTGGGCCAGCTCAGGGATCTCGCGGCGCAGGGTTGTCGCCCTTCTCAAACCTACTTCGTCGAGGTGCATGGGCTTCGGAGGGTGGAGCTTGGCGGGGTGGTGGCCGTTCTCGCACCAGGAGCAGTGGCCGCAGGGGAGGAGGAGGTGCT
>DASWQX010000128.1:0-5798 GCA_036403495.1 Thermoanaerobaculia bacterium | reverse complement strand
ATCCTGGTTGGGAATCTCTGAGGTCAATGGCTGCCCTGCGAGATTTTCTTTCCCGATGTCGGAGGGCAGCCGTTGCCCTCCGAGATTTTGGTGCGGGATCTCGGAGGGCAGCCGCTGCCCCGTGAGATTCTTCACGCTCCCCTCAGAGGGCAGCCGCTGCCCAGTGAGATTCTTCAGGCCGATCTCGCGGGGCGGTCCCTGCCCTCCCAGATGTTCCAAGAGGGAATCCGGGGGCGCTCAGGGCTGTGCGAATCGCGGAGACGCGGGAGGAAGGGGCCGAGCGCGGAGAGCCTTGGGGCGACCGCGCTTCGCGATGGGCGCACCCGAACCTCGGCGTGTCGGCCGGTGAAGTGGCGCCCTACCCGTACCGCAACGCTTCCGTCGGATCGACCTGCGTGGCGCGCGCGCCGGGGATAGCTCCGGCGATGAGCGAGACGCCGAGGAGGATGATGGTCGCCGCGGTGAGGGTCACCGGGTCTCTCGGGGAGAGACCAAACAGGGTGCTTGCGACCAAGCGGCCCAGGGCGAGCGTGGCCGGCACTCCGATCGCCACTCCGGCGAGGACCAGGAGGAGAGTTTCGCGGAGCACCATGCCGAGGATGGCCGGGCGTGCCGCGCCGAGGGCCATGCGGATGCCGATCTCGTTGGTCCGGCGGGCGATGGTGTAGGAAATCACGCCGTAGAGCCCGATCGAGGCCAGCAGGAGCGCCAGGACGCCGAAGACGACCGCCAACTCGGCGAGCAACTGCTCGTGATTGAGCGCGTCGGAGATCATCACCGCCAGCGGCCGGATCTCGTTGATGGGCAGGTTGGGATCGTAGGCGCGCACCGCCTGGCGGACCGGTTCGACCAGCGCTCCGGGATGCTGGCTGCGGATTTCGAAATTGTAGGTCGATCCGATGTCCACCGCCTGTTCCATCGACGTGAAGTAGCGCGGGGGAGCCGCCTCGCGCACGTCGTGGTCCCGGGCGTCCGCGGCCACCCCGACGATCTCGAAGGTCTGATCGCCGACCTTGATGTGCCTGCCGAGCGGGGGGCGTCCGGCAAAGCAGAGCTTGGCCAACGCTTCGTTGATCACCGCGGCGAGCGGCGCGCCTTTCCTGTCGAGGGGACCGAGGTCGCGGCCGGCGAGGAGGTGCGTCCCCAGCGTGGTGAAGTAGTCCGGCCCGACGTGGTCGTAGTTGAGCTCGGTATTGCCCAGGGCCTTGCCCTGTCCGGGAGTGAAACCCTCGACGGTCGTCGTGGTGGAGTTTTCCGTACCGCTGAAGACTCCGTTCTCGGAGAACGAGACCTTCTCCACTCCCGGAACCGCGCGCAGGCGCTCGGCCAATCGCAGCGGAAAGTCCTGGAGCCGCGCTCCCGTCAGACCCGCGGCGACCGGATCGACGCTCATCAGCAGCAGGCGGTCGCGCTGATAGCCGAGGTCGAGGCTCTGCAGGTTGCGCAGCGAGCGCACGAAGAGCCCTGCACCCGCCAGCAGGAGGAGCGAGAGGACGAACTGCATCACGACCATCAGCTTGCCCAGGCGCCACCGGCCGCCGCTGCCGGCGAGGCTCCGCGAGTTCTCCTTGAGCGCCGGCGCCAGCTCGACCCGGGTCGCCCGGAGCGCCGGAGCGAGCCCGAACAGGACGCCGGTCAGGAGGGCGACCGCGGCGGTGAAACCGAGGATGCGCGCGTCGAGATGGAGGTCGAGCGCGATCGGCGACGAGCCGCCGGCGAGCCTCAGGAGCGCCGGTCCGGCCCAGAGGGAGAAGAGAATCCCGAGCGCCGCGCCGCCGCAGGAGAGCAGGACGCTCTCGGTCAGGAGCTGCCGGATCAGCCGGACGCGGCCGGCTCCCAGCGAGAGGCGCACGGAGATCTCCTTGGCCCGTCCCGCCGCCCGTTCGAGCAGCAGGCCGGCGACGTTGGCGCAGGCGATCAGCAGCACGAGCGCGACGAGGGCCATCACCATCACCAGCGGCTGCGCGAACTGCTTGCGATACCAGGAGAACCCGGTGCCGCCCGGGCCCACCATGACCTTCGGCGCGTCCGGACCGGGGAGGACGTCCTTGGGGATCCCCAGGCTCGCCCCCTCGGCGATCACTTGCGCGTAGAGGCCCTCGACCTCGACGCGCGCCTGGGCCATCGACGTTCCCGGCCGGAGACGGCCCATGAGGAGGAGCCAGCTTTCGTCCCAGCGGTCGAGGAACGCCCGTCCCGGATTGGCCTGCTGCTGCATGGTGACGGGAATCCAGATCTCCGTCGGCTGGCCGACGATGTCGCCGAAAAAACCGGGCGGCATGACGCCGATCACGGTGAACGGGGAGTGGTTGATGCTGACGACGCGTCCGAGGACGGACGGATCCCGGGAGAGGCGCTGGACCCAGAAGTCGTGGCTCACGACGACGACCGGCGAGGCGCCCGGAGCCCGGTCCTCCGCCGGCGTGAAGGCGCGCCCCTGGGCCGCCCGGACGCCGAGCACGGAGAAGAAGTTGCCGCTGACCAGACGGCCGCGCACGCGCTCGAGGTCGGCGGCGGCGCCGGCCAGCCTCACCCGCAGAGGCCCGGTGCGGCCGGAGGCATAGACGCCGCTGAAGGCGCGGTTGCGGTCCCGGATCTGCCGGTACAGCGGGTAGGAGTAGAGATCGCCGCGGATCGATCCGTCCGAGAGCGAGCCGGTGCGGATGGGATTGCCGATCGCCACCAGCCGATCGGGCTGCTGGACCGGCAGCGGACGGAGCAGCAGGGCGGTGATCAGGCTGAAGATCGCGGTGTTGGCGCCGATCCCGAGCGCCAGGGAGAGCACCGCCACCAGGGTGAACAGGGGGCTCCGGCGAAACGTCCGCAGCGCGTACTCGACGTCCCGCCAGAGATCCTCGATCCATTTCGTCCCGCGCATCTCACGGCACCTCTCTTCGATCTGGGTCACGCCGCCGAAAGCGCGCAGCGCGGCATGGCGCGCCGCGCGCGAGCTCATCCCGGCGGCGACGTTCTCGGCGGTGAGCTGATCGATGTGGAAGGAGATCTCGGCCGCCATCTCGGCCTCGACGCGGGACCGCAGGAACAGGGATCGCAGGCGCAGGCGCAACTTGTCCGCAGAGCGCATGAGGGCTCCCTAGGCCATGCGGGCGACGAGGTTGATGGCGGTGGAGAGCCGGTCCCAGTTGGCGAGCTCCCGGTCGAGCTGCTCGCGCCCTTCGCGCGTCAGCGAGTAGAGCTTCGCCTTCCGGCCGGTCTCCGACTCCCCCCACTCCGCCGTGATCCAGGCCTGCTGCTCGAGACGATGGAGAGCCGGATAGAGCGATCCCTGCTGCACCCGCAGCACGTCGTCAGAAATCTGCTGAATCCGCTTGGCGATCGCCCAGCCATGCATCGGCTCCAGGGAGATCGTCTTGAGGATCAGGAGGTCGAGTGTGCCTTGGACGAGGTCGCTTGGTTTTCCCATGGTTGATACCTTGACGGTCTACAATAGGGGGCGAATTGTAGACTGTCAAGGTGTCCGTGGGAGTGGCTCGCGAAGTGGGTGGCACCTCGGAATGGGGGCGGCCCACGGGAGCAGCCTGCCGTTTTCGTCCAACGAAAACACAGCTAGCTCCCGGTGTTCCACTTACTCCAGCTAACTTCGGGGTGGGAGGGGGAATCGTGAAAGGCTACGAGTTGGGCCGGCACTTTGCCGGCGCGCAGGAGGGTGCTGGCCGCTAGTCTCTCCGACTTGCCGCCGGCCAGGTCATCTCCAGGACCGATTCTCCCGCGGCGGCCTCCGCCATGCCTCGATCACCGCGGTGGTGCGCGAGCCGCCAGCCGGCGGCTCGCGAGCTTCCGCTACGCGGTGACTGCGGCGTTCCAGTGACCGTATAGGGTTGAGTAGTCACCATCAACGTGCAAAAAATCGGTGTCTTTGGGAGGGGCAACACCTGCCGCAATACCTCCCAAAACTTCCCTCATCTGGCGTGAGTCCAAGGGGAGCAGCGTCTCTTTGCGGATTTGCAGCTTCTTCACCGTCTGCTTCTTCATCGCGGTTCTCCTTTCCGAGGCCGCCTGCGTTGATTAGTGAATGGACTTTAACACGAGTAAGGGTGCGCGAACAAGAGGAAATAGACCGATCCCGGGTGGGATTCGATCAGGAGAGGGGGTCCAGGCGAAGAGGAGAGAGCAAGAAAAACCGGTCCCACAGGGGATCGACTCCGGTGGCGGCGCCCAGCAGGACGAGGCCGATGCCGCTGGCGCCTCCCAGGAGGCTGAGATCCTGACCGCGCGGTCGGCCCTCCAGATCCACGGAGAAAAAGCCGCCGACTCCCATCCCGGGTGCGCGCATTTTCAGGAGGCGAAGGATCTCGCCGCCAGCGGCGCGCCGGAACACCGGCCGACCCGTCTGCCGGTAGAGGCGCGCGAAGATCTGCGCGTAGCCCGCCGGTCCGAAGCCGATGCCGGGATGGCGCGCCGGCAGCTCGTCTATGCGCGCGGCTTCCCGTTCGGCCACCGAGAGGGCTTCCTGGAGAAGGTCCGCGTCGCTGAGCGCGCGGGCGGCGTGGGCAAGCGCCGCGGCAATTCCCGAATCCGCGTAGGCCCACCCCGGGTCGGAGCCCTGAGTCACAGGCGGCAGCCCGGGCGCAACCGCCCAGGGAAAAGCGCGCGGCCCGCCGTCCGGCAGGCGCTGCCGACGCAGCCAGTGGACCGCGTCGAGCAGCAGCGGGCGAGCCGTGTCGGGTTCGATCCCCATCTCCATGGCTCCGGCCAGAAAGGCGATCAGGCCTGCGACGCCGTGCGCGAGCCCGAGGTTGGAATGGCCTTCGGTGAACCAGCTCCGCCCCCCGCTCTCCGGAGGGGTCTGCCGGGCAAGACCCTCGGCGGCGACCTGATTGCGTGCCGCCAGCCGATGGACGACCCTCTCCACCAGAGGGCGGTTACCGGATTCGAAGCCGTAGACCCCCAGCCCGAGGAGCCCGTCGAGCAGATCGTACGGCTCGTCGATGGTCCCGGGGCCCTGCAGGTATCCAAGCAGCTCTTCGTCGAGGGACTTCGTGGCGTCCTCGGCGCCCTCGATCCCGAGGACCTTCGTGGTGTGATGGAGGATCCAAGCGAGCCCAGCGGCGCCGCGGTGGAGCCTCATCTGCAGCCGCTCGGCGCCGCCGACGAGCTCGATGGCGGTTTCGAGCAGGGTCTCCGCCGCCAGGGCATCGCCGGTCTCGCCCGTCGCTCGCGCCAGGTAGGTCAGGCACAGAGCTGCGGACGCCAGGTCCCAGACCGACTCGGAGGGCTGCGGTGGCAGGAGGAGCGTTCGCAGATCGGCAGCGATGGCCTCGACCGCCATCAGGGCGGCCTGTCGAAGATCCTGCCCGGCGAGAAAGGGACGCCAGGAGGACGGCCCGCGCATCCGCCTGAGCAAACTTTCTAAATCTTCCTCCAAAGCTTTCCTCCTGGCTGAACGGCCGCTTCCGAGGCACACCCCCGGCGGGAGGTCGTGGTATTGAGGATAACACTGACCGAACTCTTCCCCAGTGGGCGAGGGTGGTGCCGAGCCCCCCAAGCTCGTGGGAACGGCGGCAAGACCGAGTTTCTGCTTGAGAGGTTCCGACGCCGCCGAGCGAGGAAAGCGGCTGTAGCCGCAGGCCTTTAGGGGGTCGCTTGAGCGGCTGAGAAAAGCAAAAAGAATGCCTGGATCATGAGGGGGGGCGGAGGGTTTCCCCTCTCCCCTTTGAGAAAGGGGGGAGGGGAAGGGGAGAGGGGCCAGGGTGTGAACAGCCGGGGACATAGGTTACAGGTTAGACCGGGGACATAGGTAACAGTCTGGTGAGAAGGTTGAAGGTTTTCCCACGGAC
>DASWQX010000127.1:0-2433 GCA_036403495.1 Thermoanaerobaculia bacterium | reverse complement strand
CACCGTCTCGGGTCAGCACCAGGCGTGGCTGATCCCCCTGCTCGAGACCGGCTGGGTGGCCTACCTGAGCACCACCGACGCCGTCTGCTACCACGACGGCCACCGCAGTCTCGACGAGCACCCCGATCCGATCTTCGAGGTCCCCATCTTCGGCGACGACGGCGTGCTGCGCGACGAGAAGACGATCCGCGTCACCGACATGGCGTTCGACGAGGACGTCCTCTTCCAGCAAGACCGCTTCATGACCGCCTGCCTGCTGCGCCCCGAGTTCCAGAAGGCGATGACCGGCACCGAGCTGCGCTACCTGATCGGCCGCATCTACGCCGCGCAGGAAGAGAAGAACGCCATCGAGCCCGGGCTGCTCGCGACCTGCCACCGGCTGGCGCTGCCGATCCTGGTCGGCGCCCCGGGAGACGGCAGCCTCTTCCTCAACTCGATGAAGCTCTGGGCGATGCGGCAAGCGGGGATGCTGGACAACTACGAGTTCTCGCTCGACCTCCACGCCGAGGTCTTCGAGTCGTGCGCCTACCACTACTGGGGGCTGTTCACGCATCCGGCGCACTCGCTGGCCACCCTGATCCTGGGCGGCGGCGTGCCGAAGAACTACAACCTGCAGCCGGAGCCGGCGCTCGGCCAGGTGCTCGGGCTCGAAGGGATCCGCGGCTACACCTTCGACGTTCAGATCGTCAGCGCGCCGGTGACCGAGGGCTCGCTCTCCTCCTGCCCGCCGGCCGAGGCGGTGACCTGGGGAAAGGTCGACCGCGACACCTACCAGCAGACCACCGAGAGCGCCCAGGCCGACTACTCGATGGTGATGCCCTTCCTGATCAAGGCGCTGCTCGACAACCGCGAGCGCTACGCCCGGCGGGCGGCGGAGATCGGCGAGGCGGCGCTCTTCGCCGAGGAGCCCAAGGCCGCCGGCTACCTCCGCTCGAAGGACGGCTATCGTCTCTATCAACAGCGGGAGACGCTGACCGGCGAGCTGTCAAGCGGCGTCCGCGACAACGGAGAGTGGCTCCGCAAGACACTGAATTATCCTCTGGCCATCGGGAGTCCGAGATCATGAGCAAGACCACCGTCACACTCCTGGCCGGCGACGGCATCGGCCCGGAGGTCAGCAACGCCACCGTGCGCGTTCTGGAGGCCGCCGGGGCCGAGATCGAATGGGAGCGCCAGATCGCCGGCGCCGAGGCGCTGGAGAAGTACGGCAACCCGCTCCCCCCCGAGGTCCTCGAATCGGTCCGCCGCAACCGGCTGGCACTGAAGGGGCCCGTCACCACCCAGGTCGGCAAGGGGTTCAAGTCGATCAACGTCCAGCTCCGCCAGGAGCTCGAGCTCTACGCCAACCTCCGCCCCTCGCGGTCGCTGGAGAGCATCCCCAGCCGCTTCTCGGGAGTGGACATCATCGTGGTGCGCGAGAACACCGAGGATCTCTACGCCGGGCTGGAGCACATCGTGGTGCCGGGTGTCGTCGAGAGCATCAAGATCATCACCGAGAAAGCCTCGCTGCGCATCGCCCGCTTCGCCTACGAGTACGCCCGCCGCCACGGCCGCAAGCGGGTGACCGCCGTCCACAAGGCGAACATCATGAAGCTCTCGGACGGCCTCTTCCTCGACTGCTTCCGCCGCGTCGCCTCGGAGTACCCCGAGATCGTGTCCGACGACCGGATCGTCGACAACATGTGCATGCAACTCGTGATGCGCCCCGAGGAGTGGGACGTGCTGCTGCTGGAGAACCTCTACGGCGACATCGTCTCCGACCTCTGCGCCGGGCTGGTCGGCGGCCTCGGCGTGGTGCCGGGTGGGAACATCGGGCTCGACGGCGCCGTCTTCGAGGCGGTCCACGGCAGCGCGCCGGACATCGCCGGCAAGGATCTCGCGAACCCGCTGGCGCTGATGCGCTCGGGGATCATGATGCTCTTCCACATGCAGAAGGACGAGGTGGCCGAGCGGGTGCGCCGGGCGCTACGCGACGTGATCGTCCGCCAGAAGATCCGCACCCGCGACCTCGGCGGGGAGGCGAGCACGACGGAGCTCACGGACGCCATCGTCGCCGCGATCGAGAAGGACACGGAAGCGTAGGAGCGGCCGATGTCCGAATCCCTCCTCCCCCCCGGCGTCTTCCCCAGCGCCTGCCCGCTCGACTGCCCGGACGCCTGCAGCCTGGAGGTCCGGGTGGTGGACGGCCGGGTGGTCAAGGTGGACGGCGACCACCGCAACCCGGTCACCGGGGGGTACATCTGCGCCAAGGTGCGGCGGACCCCCGACCACCTCTACGGCCCGGACCGGCTGCTCTATCCGGCCCGGCGGGTGGGACCGAAGGGGGAGGGACGCTTCGAGCGGATCTCCTGGGAGGAGGCGCTCGGTCTCGCCGTGGAGCGGATGCGCGAGGCGCGGGACCGCTTCGGCGGGGAGTCGATCCTCCCCCTCTGC
>DASWQX010000126.1:0-1954 GCA_036403495.1 Thermoanaerobaculia bacterium | reverse complement strand
ACCCCTCAACCGTTCGGCGGAAGAAGCCGGAAGGACGCGATCACCTCGTCGAAGAGATGGGCGAGGGGCTGGAAATTGTCCTTCGGCAGAGCCTGGAACACGAAGCTGATCATCGTCGAGCCTTTGAAGAGAAAGTAATGCGTGTGCACTCCGTCTTGACCCGTGGCGGGATCCTTGAAGCTGTAGAAGTAGAAGTAGCCGGGCAATCCGCCCTGATGGATGATCGTCGGCTGGGCCAGCATCTGGATTCCTTCGCCGCCGGTCACGATCTTGTCGGTCACCTCTTTGGCGGCCGGCAACTTCGCTTCGTCGACGGGGGTCCCGAGGGTCAGATCACGGGCGAGGATCGAGCCGCCGTTGTTCAGCTCCGGGGGTTTCTCGGACACGACCAGCACGACGGCGGGGTCCTGCGACTGCAGCCGGTTCCAGTTCTTCGGATAGGAGATGGCCCAGCCGGATTTGTCGTCCCGGAACTCGACGAGGCTCCCGGGCACCGTCGAGGCCGTCGTGGTCGTCGACTGGGACGCTGCCTTCTTCGGCGAGTCGACGGTACTGCGACCCGCCGCCACGGCAATACCGACCACCAGGGCTCCGCCCAGAACCGCGGCACCAATCTTTACACTTTTCGTTGCCATACCGAGATCCTAGAGGGGGTAGTCAATGCTGCTAGCTGAAAGCCTGTTCGGTTGGTACGTGGGTCTGTCGATCGCCTTTGCGATCATCGTCGTGGTCGTGGCCCTGGTGGCCTCGATCCTGACGCTGGCCCAGCGCATCTCCCAGCAGGCGCCGCTGGCGACCGCCGGTCTCAACGCTGTCGCCGAGAACACCTCGCTCATACCAGCCGTCAACACCGTCAATGCATCCGGCATGGCGATTCTCAAAGCCTGTCAGGCGGCCCGCGCCGCCCTGGGGGGGTGATCCCGTTGACCATTCTCGCTTCCGCACTGCTCGGCTATACCGCCCAGGAGTTCACGATGTGGCGGATCGCGCTCGGCATCGGTGCCGTCGTGATCGCCGTTGTGATCCTGCTCCTCTCCTTCCTGGTCAAGATTGTGAAGGACATCGATGCCGGTGTGGCCGACGTCCTCGGCGCCGCGGGCGGGGTCGCCGCCAACACGACGCACCTGAACGGGCTGCTGACCACCAACGACGCAGTGGTGGAGATCAAGAAGGAAGCTCTCCGTCACGCCGCTCTCGTGGAGACCTTATGAGCTCGTCGCGCACCCTCACCACGCTGTCCGTCATCGAGATCGTCGCCCTGGTGGCGGTACTCGCCTTCTTCCTCGTCGTCCTCACCAAACTGCTCAGCCGCGTCGCCGGCAACCTGCACAGCGTCGCCTGCGGCGTGCAGTCGATCGAGGGGCACCTCACGATCCTGGCCGCCGTCCCGATGGTCAACAAGACGCTCGACGAGATCGGCGCCGCCCTTCCCGTCGTGGCGCAGGCCGCCGCGGCCAAGGCCGCCCGGCGCTAGGGAAAGAGACGCATATGACTCTGTGGTGGATCGGAAACCTCGTCCTCGCCGTCGTCGTGATCCCCGTCGTTCTGATGTTGCTCAATCGCCTGATGAAGCCCATCAACCAGATCGGCCGGGAAGCCGACGCGATCCTGGCCGGCGGCGTCACCATCGCCTCGCAGCTCGATCTCCTCGCCGGCCTGGTGCCGACGAAGGAGGGCGTCACGAAGATCCGCGCCGGCGTGCTCGCCTACGGCGCGGCACTCGACAAGGTCCTGTAAGCACAAGGAGCGCCATGCCTGCCGCCGGTGTCGTCACCCTCGTACTCGTCCTCGTCACGGTCGCCGCTTTGGCGGCGTACCTGACCCGTGTGGCTCTGGTGTTGAAGCACGTGAACTTCACGCTCGGCACCGTCATCGCCGGCGTGCGGGCCATCGAGCTCGCCACCCGGCCCATCACCCCGATCCTGGGCAGCATCGCCGGCGATCTCGCCGCCAC
>DASWQX010000125.1:0-3420 GCA_036403495.1 Thermoanaerobaculia bacterium | reverse complement strand
TGGGGCAGCGGGTGATAGGCCAGGAGAACCTCGCCGGGGCCAGGCGGAGAGGGGCGGCCCTCCTCGCGGGTGCGGCGATCACTGAGCTCGGCCATGGCAAGATCGAGCTCCTTCCGTGCTTTGTCGAGCTGTGCGGTCTTGCTCTCCAGCGCGTGCTTGAGCTCGTCTTCGGGGAGGAGGCTCTCCTGCGCCGCCTCGTGATCGATTTCGGCGCGCAAGGCCCAGTAATTCGACAGCGACCGCTCCCAACGCTGTTTCTCTTCGTCCGTCAGATTGGCCAGCCGGTCTCTCACGGCAAGCTGGCGGAGCAGGCGCGAACGGTCCCGCCGCACCAGGTCGAGAGCGTCCTGATTCAGCCCGCAGTCCAGGAGGAGCTGAAGGTATCGCCGCAACTCCATCTCCCGTTGAGCGACAAAGGAGTCCCGGCCCTCGTACGCCGGGATGTGCAAGGTCTCCTCGTCGATGAAACGGTCCGCCTGCTGGAAGCTGGCGATCGCCTCCGCCGGCCTGCCCAGCTTCTCCTGGGCGTGTGCCCGGCCAACCGCGGCCCGGAAGCTCCCCTCGGTCGACTGCGCCTCCCGGGCCAGGATCGCGAGCCGGTCGTAAAGGGAGAGCCCCTTTCCAGGATCTCCCTCGGCGATCGACTGCCGTCCCTCGAGATCCAGCCACCAGAGGCGCTCATCGAGCTTGGCGTGCGATGCCAGAGCCGGTGCATCGGCCTCTCTCAGGGCTTGCCGAGCCGCGGACCATCGCTGCGCCTGCTGATCGGCGAGCGCCAGGTTGAGGCGGACGTTGAGCCGTTGAGCCGGTTTCCCGCAAGGATGGTCATAAAGGTTTTCGGCCTGCTTCAGCGCCGGGATCGGGTCCTCGGTTCTTTCTCCCCCTTCTGCGGCGAGCAGACTCGACCAGGCCTCGTTGATCAGGAGGCTGGCCTCGTCGCAAGGGTAGTCGGCAGGCTTTTTCAGAAGGATAGCGGGGAGAAGGGCATGCAGGCCGGTGAAGATTCCGGATGCCTCCTTCGAGCGGCCGAGCTCTTGGAGAATGCGAGCGTGAACCTGCTCGGAGTTCAAGCGGCTCTGGACCAGTCCGACTCGTTCGGCGAGGCCGCTCGCGCGCTGGAGATTCTCGAGGGCTGAGCGATAGTCGCCGACCCAATCGGCCAGAAGGCCCAGGTTGTAGGCTACCTTGTACTGGGCGTCGGCCGGCAACCTGGCAGGAATCTTCAGGCCTGTCAGGATCTGTCGCGCTTCGGCAAAGCGGCCGTTTTCCATGAAGATGAAAGCCAGAAGAGTCGCCTTGTCCACCTCTTCGCTCAGCAGGCCTTCGCCGCGATCCTCCAGGATGCCTTGCCTCAGCCAGCTCACGGCTTCATCGTCGTTTTCATCGGCGTGAGCCTGCACCGCGAGCAGCCGTAGAAGACTCCCCCGCTCTTGTCTTGGAACCACTTTCAAGAGATGGATCAGACGTTGCCGGAACTCCCCTTTCTTGCCCGAATCGGCGCTCCTATGAACCTCAGTCTGCCATGAGGGATTGGGCGACGAAACGAGCTTGAGAGACCAGGATGGCCCGAGACGGCCCTCCGGCTGTCGAGACCGGACTGTGAGCAAGGAGCTCTCCGGCCGGAGCTTCAGCTCGAAGTGGCGCCCGCGCTGTGACTTTTCGCCAGTGACGGCCAAGCGCTTTCCATCCACCCGGATCTCCACCTCCGAGCCGGGATCGACCTTCACCCAGAGCTTGAGCTGAGGTTGTTTGCCCGGCCAGAGCGCACACACCGGGCCTGGGAATGAAACGGTCCAGCAGCCACTGTACTCAACTTCAGGGGGCTTGGGACCGCAAGCGAGCAGAAGACCGGCGAGGACCGCCAGGCAGGCGCTGAAATAATCGATTCGGCGCCGGTCCTCCGTCATGGCGGAACGCGGACGTCGAGTTGCGCGTGGACCGCCCGCCAGTCGGCGTTCCCCGCCCTCCGCCCCTCTCGCCACTCGGCCGGAAAATCGCTCGGGGCCTTGCCCGGACGGAAGACGACGATCCAGATCTCGCAGGACCCGGTCGGGGTGCCTCTGTCCAGCGTGCCCTTGAGAGTTAAGACGCCGTGGTTGGAGGATGACTTGAGTTGCCATGGACGGAGATCGCCTGGCGCACACGAGAGGAAATCCTGCGTCTCCACCGCGCCTTTCACGACGGTATCCGGGCGGACCGTGAGCGTGATCGGCGAGCCGGGAGCGGCTGTTTGGGGGGCGGCGCCCCGATATTCCGATTGCACCGCGATGGCCAGTTCATAGCCGGGTAGCGGCTGGAGAGGTGCCATCATCTGTATCGTAAAGAACACACCCGCCGCCACCGCCGCCGCGGTCCCCAGCCAGACCTCAACCCGGCGGACGGCGCGGGGGAAGAAAGGGAGGACGGGGGGAAGCGGGTCCGGGAGCGGAGGCGGGAGCGGGGGCGGAGTGTCACGGGCCTGCTCGGCTTGGATCGCGCTCACCACTCTCGCCTGGAAATCGGCGCCCAACGGCCGGAACGCCTCGTACATTTCGTGGGCTTCGGGGGAGGACTCCGCGAGGGCCTTCAGCTCGGCCTCCTCTTCCGCGGTCAGGGTGCCGGCCGCCAAGCGGTCCCAGCGGTTGTCGAAGCGGGCCTCCTCGGCCTCGGCCTCGCTTCGTGCCAGATCTCCCAGATCGCGTAAGAGTCGGTCGCTCATCTTTTAATAGCCCTCTTTCTATGACTTTCGCGCCTGGACGTCACTTCCTGACATCTCGGCGAGGAGCTGCTGGGCCCTGAATCGCAGACGGCTGCGCCAGGCATAGACCGCGTCGGCGGAGAGGTCGGTCGCCGCCTGGACTTCCGCTTGCGACAGATCCTGAATGAAAAGGAGATCGAACATCCGCCAGCCTAACGGGCTCAGCTCCTCGCGCAGCCGGTCGAGCAGAAGGTTCAATTGCTCGCGGCTGGCGACGATTTCCTCCGCATTGCTCCCCAGGAATACCATCTCGATCTCGTCCGAGGCGAGGAGAGGTTCCTCCTTCCTGGGATTGCGCCGGCCGCTGCGCAGGAAGCTCAACACTTGGCGCTTGGCGACCAAGCCGACGAAGTTCTCCAGCGAAAGGCCCCGCTCGGGCTGCCAATCGCGCAGGACCCGGCCGTCGCGGTCGAACAGCGCCAGGAATACGTCCTGGCTGAGGTCCTTCACCTCCTCGCGGACGTCGCGCCCGCCGGCCAGACGGAAACGGTAGGTCAGCAGGGTGCGGGCCACCCGGGCCTGGATCACCGGCGTCAACCGGGCCACCAGCTCGCGCTGGGCCGACGGATCGCGGGCCAGCGCTCGGCGCACTAATTCGGCAGAGTCGTCGGAGCTCATCTTTCACAGGCGGCCGAAGCGAACATTTTGATTGTTTCAGTATAGAACAGACCGGCGGAATCTTC
>DASWQX010000124.1:0-4034 GCA_036403495.1 Thermoanaerobaculia bacterium | reverse complement strand
TCCCGGCGTCGCTGACCTGCACCTGGACCTGCGCCGGCGCCGGCGGCGGCACCTGCGCGGCTTCGGGCTCGGGCAGCATCAACGGGACGGTCAGCCTGCCGAGCGGCGGCAGCGTCACCTACACGGCGAGCTGCACCCTCTCGGCCGCGGCCACCGGCACCCTGAGCAACACGGCGACCGTGACGGCTCCGGCCGGGGTCACCGATCCGACCCCCGGCAACAACTCGGCGACGGACTCCGACACGATCTCGGCCGCTCCTGGGGCTTCGGTGTCAGGCACCAAGACGGTTTCGGCCGGTCCGTACGCGGTCGGCGGCACCATCACCTACACCATCGTGCTGACCAACAACGGCACCGGAGCGCAGGCGGACAATCCGGGCAACGAGCTGACGGACATCCTGCCGGCAGGGCTCGCGCTGGTCTCCGCCACGGCGACCAGCGGCACCGCCGCCGCCACCGTCGGGACGAACACCGTCACCTGGAACGGTGCGATCCCGGCGGGCGGAACGGTGACGATCACCATCACCGCCACCATCCTCCCCGCCGCGGCCGGATCGACGGTCTCGAACCAGGCGACGATCTCCTACGACTCGGACGGTAACGGCACCAACGACGCGACGGCGCAGACCGACGATCCGGGGGTCGCGGGCGCCGCGAACCCCACCGCCATCCAGGTGGGTGGCGGGGTGCCGATCCCGCAGGTGCCGACCCTCTCGCCGCTCGGATTGCTGGTGCTGGCCCTGGCCCTGGCGGGCCTCGCGCTGGCCCTGCTGAGGCGCCGGCGGTCGACGATGGACTGATGGGCTCAGGGGAGGACCCGACGCAGCCGGTCAGGATGACGGCTGCGCCGGAGGAAGGGTTTCAGCAGCAGGTCGTCTTGATGGTGGTGCAGGCAGCGCGGCAGGTGTCCGTGCAGCCGAGAGTGAGCCCACCCAGGACCATCGCCGCTTCCCGCTCTTCGAGCAGGCGCAGGGTTTCGCGGCTGAGGACGAGCTTCTTACGGTTGGCGGAAAGCTTTTTCATGACCGTCGGTTCTCCCTGGGACAGCCTCCAGCGTCATGCTGGAGGCTCGCCGCGGAGCCCCTCCGGACGCCCCGGACGAGGCTCCTTCCTGTCAGTGCCGTTGCGAGTTGCGTCGGTTCACCGGCGCGAGCCGGCGAAGCCGAGCGTCAGCCGCACCAGCAGGTAGGTCCCCGCGATCGCGGCGGCCGCTCCGGCGAGCGGCCTCGCCAGGCGCGGATCGGCGAAGGCGGCGAGCGCGCCGCCGACCGCGGTCCTCATCGCCTCGATCCCGTTCAGCCGGGCCACGGCCCAGCCGCAGACCCCGCTCAGCGCCACGGTGACGAGGAGGCCGAGGACGAAGCGGCGCCAAGGGAACGGTAGGAGAGGGGGCGCCGCCGCCTCCTCGCGCGCCCGCTCCATCACGGACGCCGCGAAGCCGGACGAGGGGACGATCCGCTCGTCCGAGCCCAGAATCCGGTCGAGATCCTCTGGAGTCATGCGTGGGCCTCCCTGGCTGCGGTGGGGGAACCGGGATCGCCGAGCTTGCGGTGGAGCAGCTTGCGGCCACGATGCAACAGGGCCTTCGCGGTCCCCTCGGGAACCTTCAGTATACGGGCGGTCTCGGCCAGGTCCCGATCCTTGAAATAGAAGACGGTCAGCGCGTCGCGATAGCGCGGCGGCAGCGCGGCCACCGCCCGCCGCACGAGCTCCTCGCGCTGGGAGTCCGCGAGCTCCAGCTCCGGCGCGCTCCGGCTCAGCAGGCCGGCGATCGCGTCCAGCGGCACGGACGGCAGCGCGCGGCGCCGCAGGGTCGAGCGGTAGACGTTGAGCGCCACCGAGAACATCCAGGTCGAGAACGCCGAATCGCCGCGGAACCGAGCCAATTGCTGAAAAATCCGCAAAAAGGCCTCCTGGGCCATGTCCTCGGCGCGCCCGCGGTCGCGCGCGAACCGGTAGGCCAGGTTGATCAGCGGCGCCTGCCAGCGCCGCACGATCCCCTCGAAGCCTTGGGAGTCGCCGGCCAGCACGCGCCGCACGTCGATCAGGTCGGGGTCCTCTTCCACATCGTCCTCTGCGAGTGAGACGCGGGAGCCGGGCGAATGGTTGCACGGGAAAAACGCAACCGCGACGGCGGCGGGCGCGTCCCATGGGGATGAACGGATCGCAAAGGAGACCACCGCCATGTATTCGAGAGATATCGTCGGAACCGTCATCACCAGCGTCATCATGATCGCTGTCTTCACCTTCATCTCGGTGCAGGTGTGGGCCGAGCAGCGCCGGAAGGAACGCGAAGCGTTTTACCGCAGCGAAGTCCTGAGAAAGCTCGCCGAATCCACCGGCGAGCAGGTCCAGCAGGTGCTCGACGTGATGCGCGAGCAGGACCATAACGAGGAGCGCCAGCGCCGGGAAGGAGGCAAGCTGGCCGGTCTGATCGTGACGGCGGTCGGCATCGGCCTGTGCCTGATGTTCGCCTTCCTGACCCCGGGCGCGGTGTGGGCGATCGGGCTGATCCCGCTGCTCATCGGCGCGGCGCTGCTGATCCACAACTACGTGCTGGCGCCGCGCATGGAGGACGGCGGCCGGTCCTGAGCGGACCGGTCGCCCAACGATTGAGCGCGGTCAGCCGGGGAGCTTCGCCGCCAGGACGTCGACCTTGGAGATCGACGGCGGCGCCGAGAGGAGGTCGGAGGCCTTCGCCATCAGGGCCGCCGCGATCCTGCCCGCGAGGTGGGCATCGCGGCCGGCGTCATCGGGGAAGGCGTCGAAGATGCCGAAGGTCGAGGGCCCTAGCTGGAGAGCGAACCAGGCGGTCGTCGCCGGCTCCTCCTCGGCGAGCGGCAGGCCCGAGCGGAGGAAATCCGCGACCTCCTGCTCTTTTCCCGGCTTCGCTTCGAGTCGAACGTACAGTGCCACCTTGACCATTTTCCACCCCCTGAGGTTCGTTCAGTCTGTGTGTGCGAGCTTCAGTTGCTGCCTCACAAACTATACGTCCCCTGAGGGCCGGCGGATCAAGGGCGGACCTTTCACCGGCCAATCGCAGCGAGGAATTCGACCGGCAGCGCCTGTTCCCGCACCGCACCGTCCCGCTCGCCGACGCGATAGGCGGTGACTCCCGGGCGCGAGGCGACGACGCGATGGATGTCGTCGCCGACGAAATGGACGGCGACGCCGTCGTCGATCGCGAGGCCGGGGAGGAGGTCGCCGGTCCTCTGACGCTCGTGGTAGGTCGGCCGGCGCTCGGGGTCGCCGTTATAGTGCGGGCAGCAGCTACCGGCGAGAAACCCCAGGCACTCGAGCGGCCGGAGCTCGCCGTCGAAGGAGTCGGTCAGCCCCTGCTCGAACCAGCAGATGGCTCCGGCGCTGACCCCGGCGAGGACGACCCCGGAAGCCCAGGCTTCCCGCAGCACCTCCGGCAGCCCCCATTCCCGCCAGACGCCCAGCAGGCTCTTGGTGTTGCCGCCGCCGACGTAGAGGACGTCCTGCGCCAGGAGCTCCCTGAGATCCGGAGTGCGGCTGAACAGCGACAGATGCGAAGGGCGGCAGGGGAGCTTCGAGAACGCCATGTAGAAGCGCTCGACGTAGCCGTCCGCGTCGCCGCTCGCGGTGGGGATGAACGCCACCGCGGGCTCCGCCGAACGGGCCTGGGCCAGGACGTATTCGTCGAGCGCCGGATTCTCCTCCATCGAGAATCCGCCACCGCCCAGCGCGATCAGTTGACGTCGGACGCTCATCGTCGAAAAGTTATACCACGCCGATCCTGGCGTTCTTGTCCCGCCGGCGGGCTCGCCCGCACCGGTACTTATGTGAAGTACTAAATAGCGAAAGGAGAGAGTATGGACAAGATCGCCGGGAAGGTCCTCGTCGGATGCCTCTTCGTCCTGATCCTGCTATCGATTCCGGCCGGCGCCTTCGCCCAGTTGCCGGTGTCGCCGCGCCGTTTCGTCGACAACCTCGACGTGCGGTGCTACCAGATCTCCGGCCCGTCGCTCAACGTGCCGCTGCGCCTGGATCACCTCAACCCGCTGTTCGTG
>DASWQX010000123.1:0-2175 GCA_036403495.1 Thermoanaerobaculia bacterium | reverse complement strand
TAGTTCTCCACCGGGCTGTCGCCCGACCCCGGGGGATGAAACCGGCCCGAGTTTCTTCGTAGAATTACCCCATCTCCATGATGTCCCGCAACTCCACGCGCCGCAACGGCAAATCCTTCGGCAGCCAGGCCTGGAATCCAGGGCTGGCGAACAGCTCCGCGTCTCCCGGGTAGGTGGGGACGAGGTAGGCCGGGAAGCGCTCGAAGATCTCGCGGTCGGAGCGCTTCCGGCGTTTCTGCACGGCCGAGCGGGATTCGGCGGCTGCGTCCAGATGGCCGGTCAGCCAGTGCAGGGCGCGGAACTGGGCGATCGTCCGCTCGTCGGTGAGGCGAGGCGCATCGACAGGGCCGGCCGGAGGGGGCGGCACGATGCCGAGCTTGCGCAGGCCGCGGTGGAGGAAATCGCGCGGACCGTAGCCGCGCCAGCGGACCTTGAATCCTTCCCAGGTGGTGGCCGGCGGCAGCTCGACGGCCCGGGGGTGCGGGGAAGGGCCCGTATTGGCGATGTGGCCGGCGTAGGGGTCGATCCGCAGCGTGTCCGTCCCGGGGTTGGCCAGCAGGAGCGACTGCGTGCGGGACATCAGGGTGAGCATCACCGCCGGCAGGATCTTCTCCCAGAGGCCGTCCTCGTAATTCTTGTAGGCCGTCAGGTAGGCGTTGCGCTCGAAGAGGAAGCCGCGGTTGTAGAGCCCAAGCAGGTCGCTGGTGGCGCTGGAGCGGTGATGGACCACCGCGCCGGGGGCGAAGACGATCCGCTCGCCGCCCGACCAGAGGCGCCAGCCGAGGTCGACGTCCTCCAGGTAGGCGAAGTAGCTCTCGTCGAAGCCGCCGGCGGCCAGGAACGAGTCGCGCCGGATCAGCAGGTTGCCGCCGCAGGCGAAGGCGAGTTCCTCCCCCACCGCCGGCACCCGCGCGGACTGGAGCGGACGGCGGAAGTCGAGCTGGAAGGCGTGGCCGTCGAAGGTCATCAGGCCGCGGCCGAAATCGAGCCGGTCGCCGTTCCAGTCGACGATCTTCCCCGAGACGGCGGCCACGTCGGGCGGCGACGAGGCGAGGGTCTCCACCAGCGAGCCGAGCCACCCCGGCTCCGGACGGGTGTCGTTGTTGAGCAGGGCGACCGCGTCGCCTTTCGACTCCCGGACCAGGAGGTTGTTGCCGGCGCAGAAGCCGAGGTTGAGCGGGCTCTCGACGAGGCGGACGCGGCGGTCGCTCCCCCACCGCTCGCGCAGCCAAGCGGCGGTGCCGTCGGTCGAGCCGTTGTCGAGCACCAGGATCTCCCAGTCGACGCCGGGGTCCTGCTGCGCGGCCAGCGCCGTGAGGCAGGTCTCCAGGTGCTGCCGGCCGTTCCAGGAGAGGATGGCGACCGTGACCTTGCAGAGGCGCAAAGGCGTCAAGTCGTCCCCTTCCAGACCCGAAGCCGCCGGCGCAGGCGGAAGGAGAGGCGGTCGGGCGGCGCCATCGTGGCGGGCCGTTGCGCGAAGCGCTCCTTGGTCTCGTCCCGCCAGGGCTCGCGGCAGAAGCGGACGAGGGGGGCCAGCACGCGGTCCCAGCGGAAGGCGGCCAGCAGCTCGCAGGCGCCCTCCCGGCGGGAGGTGGGGGCGTCGAGCGCCTCGCCGAGCGTTCGCGCCAGGGCAGGCGCGTCGCCGGCCGGCGCGATCCAGCCGGCGCGGTGCTCGGTGAGGAGGCGGCTCATGGCGCCCCCCTCGCTGGTCACCACCGGACAGCCGGCCGCCAGGGCGTCGAGAAAGCGGGTGCGCAGCGACAGGCGCGTCTCCAGGCTCGGCCGGTGGGGAGCGACCAGGAGGTCGACGTCGCGCAGCAGGTCGTAGCGCCGCTCGGCCGGCACCCAGTCGTGGACCTGGACGCGGCTCCCCCACCAGCCGAGTGTCCGGCAGCGCGCCTCGACGGCCGCGAACAGGCGCTGCGGCGTGCTCTCCGGATTGGGGTTACGAATCAGCAGCAGCGTCCAGGGGCGGTCGAGAATCGCCAGGGCGTCGAGCAGCGTCCAGGGGTCGTACCAGTCGTAGAGGCCGCCGAAGAGGAGACGCCGTTCGCCGGCCGCGCGCGGCGGCAGCACGGGGCGGTGCGGCGGCAGCTCGTCCGGCACGCCGAAGGGGACGGGCGCGAGGAGCGTCGCGAGGTCCGGGTCCCCCTGGATCCGCTCGGGGTTCACCCG
>DASWQX010000122.1:0-13223 GCA_036403495.1 Thermoanaerobaculia bacterium | reverse complement strand
CCGTTGACGAAGAGGTGCTTGTCGATGACCTCGATGGTATCGCCGGGCACCCCCACGCAGCGCTTGATGAAATCGCGCTCGGGGTCCTTGGGGAACTTGAAGACGACGACGTCGCCACGATGCACCTCGCGGGCCGGCAGGAGCTGCCGCTCGAGCGAGGAGAGGGTCGGCCCGTAGACGAACTTGTTGACCAGGATGTGATCGCCGATCAGCAGGTTCTTCTCCATCGAGCCGGACGGGATCTTGAACGCCTGCACCACCCAGGTGCGGGCGAAGGTCGCGAAGATCACGGCGATGAGCAGGGCCTCCAGGTACTCCCGGAGCAGGGATTTCTCGGCGTGCATGCCGCTAGTGGATCACTCGGAACGACCTCTCCCAGCGGGTCTTGGAGAAGAACCCGATCGCCGTCTCCGCCAAGTCCCGCAGCTTCGGCCCCAGCCCCTCCCACTGCCCTGTCGAGGTCTTGCCGCCGTAGGACCAGTAGATGAACAGCGCCCGCCCCTTGACGAGGTGGGCCGGCAGCGGCCCCCAGAACCGCGAGTCGTAGGAGTTGTCGCGGTTGTCGCCCATGCAGAAGTAGTGGTTGGCGGGCACCGTGTAGGGGCCGTAGTTGTCGCGCAGCCGCATCCGCGGATCGACGAAGAAGCCCACCGGATCGGGGTTCTTGTGCAGGGCGTAGCTCGCGTCGCTGACCGGCTTGCCGTTGATGAAGAGCTGCTGGTTGATCACCTGCACCGTGTCCCCGCCCACCCCCACGCAGCGCTTGACGAGGTCGAGCTTCGGGTCCTCCGGCGAGCGGAAGACGACGATGTCGCCGCGGTGCACCGGCCGGAACGGCAGCAGCGTCTCCGCGCCGGTCGCCGTCGGTCCGTAGATGAACCGGTTGACGAAGAGGTGATCGCCGATCAGGAGGGTGTCCTCCATCGATCCGCTCGGGATGTAGAAGGTCTGCACCACGAAGGTGTTGGTAAACAGCAGGAAGATCGCGGCGATGATCAGCGCCTCGGTGTACTCCCGCCAGACCGTCCGCTGGTCGGTCCTTTGATCCACTTTCTGCTTCACCGATAGATCCGCCATGGCGCGGGTACTGTACTCGAAAGGCTCCCGCGCCGCAAAAAGCCGCGCCGAGCGCCTGGTCCTTTGCCGCGCCGGCAAACGCCCGGCCGGCCTCGCTTCTCACCTCTGTCTCCGCCGTTCCCCCGCCTGACCGCTTGCCGCCCGCGCTCCGGGCTCTCCGCGGCTCTCTCTTTGTTTTCAATGGTTTGTGCGTTCCCGGCACGTGGCAGGGATCTTGGTCTAGGGCTTGGCGTCAACCCGAGAGGAGGTGGCGCCCGAGACACGCGGACCTGGAAACAACCCACGGAAAGGGACTTCGTCGAACCGTCGCAAAACAGACCGTCGCAAACGAACTCAAACGAACGCAAAGGAGAGCCCCATGAAACGCACTCAGTCCACTATCGCCTTCCTGCTGGTCCTGGTCTCCGTCCTCGCCTCCCTCCCCGCCGCCGGCGCGGAGACCAAAAAGGTGGTCAACATCAACAGCGCCGACTCCTCGGAGCTCGCCTTCCTTCCGCGCGTCGGCCCCAGCGTCGCCGACCGCATCGTCGACTACCGCAAGGAGAACGGCCCCTTCAAGAAGATCGAGGACCTGATGCTGGTCCAGGGGATCGGCGAGAAGACCTTTCAGCTCCTCAAGCCTTACCTGGCCATCTCCGGCGAGTCGACGCTCAAGGAGAAGGTCCACGGCAGCCGCTCCAGCTCGTCCAAGTCCAAATCGAAGTCGGGCGAGAAATCGGGCGGCAAGGCCGCAGGCAAGGCCGGCCGTGCCAAGGCCGCCCCGCCGCAGGAGCCCTCCCGCTGAAGCGAGCCCGAGCGAGGCGGGGCTTTCGGCTCCGCCTCGCCCGTGCCCCTTCGCGAGGCTCGCCATGAGGTTCCCCGCAAAGTCTCTCTGGTCTCACGGATTCCAGCTCGCCGAGCTCACCATCGTCCTGGCCATCGTCGCCTTCATGATGATGCTCGGGGCGCCGCAACTGCTGCGCGGCTCCGGCGACCTCCGCCTCCGCCTGGCGGCGGACGAGCTGGTCGGCGTCCTGCGCCTGGCCCGGTCGTGGGCGGTCCGCAACGACGCCAACGTGGCGGTGAAGTTCCGCACCGCCGCCGACGGCACGGTCACCTTCACCCTCTACCGCGACGGCAACGGCAACGGCGTGCTCACCGCCGACATCAACTCCGGGAAGGACCCGCAGGTCCAGCCGCCGCGGCGCCTCTCCAACTTCGGCCGCGGCATCGGCTTCGGCTTTCCTCCCGGTCCGGCCCCGACCGATCCGAGCTCGCCCGGGCACCTGTTGACGCCGACCGATCCGATCCGCTTCAACGGCTCGGACCTCGCCTCGTTCAGCCCGCTCGGCACCTCGACGCCCGGCTCGCTCTACCTGACGGACGGCCTCCAGCGGCTGGTGGCGGTCCGCCTCTCCAACCGCGCCGGACTGGTGCGGATCCTCACCTATGACGCCAGGAAACGGGTCTGGCGCGATGGATAGAGACCTGGCAATTGACTCGTTTGGAACGAGTGCAGTACTTTGCCGTTATGCGTGCGATCGCCGTCATCACCACCGTCGGAACCGAAGAGCAGGCCTATCTCATCGCGCGCGAGATCGTCGCGCGGCGCCAGGCCGCGTGCGTCAACATCCTCCCCGGCGTCCGCTCGATCTACCGCTGGAAGGGGAAGATCTGCAAGGACGGCGAGCTGATGCTCGTGGTCAAGACGCTGGAGAAGGAGTTCGACGCCGTCGCGGCCACCATCCGCGAGCTCCATAGCTACGAGCTTCCGGAGATCCTCTCCTTCACCGTCTCGCACGGCGAACGCGGCTTCCTCGACTGGATCGCGGGGAGCGTCGACAAGGAAGCCGAGTTCACCGACGAGGACGAAGAGGAGCTCGCCTTCGCGGGTGTGGACGGGGACGACGACTGACCTCGTTCCCCTACACCTTCGCCAGCGCCTGCTCCAGATCCGCCAGCAGATCCTCGACGTTCTCGATTCCCACCGAGATCCGCACCATTCCGTCGGTCAGGCCCAGCTCGGCGCGGCGCTCGGCGGGGATCGAGGCGTGGGTCATCGAGGCCGGGTGCGAGATCAGGCTCTCGACGCCGCCCAGGCTCTCGGCGAAGCTCATCACCTGCATGCTTTCGAGCATCGCCTTGGCCGCCGCGAAGCTCCCCATCTCGATGGTAATCATCGAGCCGAAACCCGAGGCCTGCCGCTTCTGGATCTCGTGGCCGGGGTGGTCCGGCAGCCCGGGATAGAGCACCCGCTGGACCTTGGGGTGGGCCACCAGGAAGCCGACGATCCGGCGCGCGTTCTCCTCGTGCCGGTCCATGCGGACGGCCAGCGTCTTGATGCCGCGCATCACCAGGAAACAGTCGAACGGCGCCAGGATCGCGCCCGCCGATTTCGACACCAGCGCGAACCACTCGGCGTCCTCCGCGGTCGAGGCGATCAGCAGGCCGCAGATCGAGTCGCTGTGGCCGTTGAGGAACTTGGTCGCCGAGTGCACCACGTAGTCCGCGCCCAGGGCCAGCGGGAGCTGGAGATAGGGAGTGAGGAAGGTGTTGTCCACCGCCACCCGCGCGCCGTGGGCGTGGGCGAGCTCGGCCACCGCGGCGATGTCGGTGATGTCCATCACCGGGTTGGTCGGCGTCTCGATGTAGACCATTTTCGTCTCGGGCCGCATCGCCGCCGCGACGGCGGCGAGGTCCGTGGTGTCCACCCACGAGAAGGAGAGGTCGTAGCGCTCCAGGATGCGGGTGAAGTAGCGGAACGTGCCGCCGTAGACGTTGCTCGACACCACCACGTGGTCGCCCGCCTTGACCATCGTCATCAGGCAGGAGATGGCCGCCATGCCGGACGCGAAGGCGAACGCGGCCACGCCCCCCTCCAGCGCCGCCACTTGCTCCTCCAGCGCCTCGCGGGTGGGGTTCTGCACGCGGGCATACTCGTAGTGCACCGCCTCGCCCAGGTGCTCCTGAACGTACGTCGACGTCTGGTAGATGGGCACCGCCACCGACCCCGTGCGCGGATCGGGCGTCTGGCCGGCGTGGACGGCACGAGTCGAAAAGCCAAGGTTCCTCGGATCGCCTTTCAAGCGCACACCCTCGATTCGAAAATTATTGCGGAAAAAAGAATAAAAGCGGCGCCAAAACGTACCGCCCTCCCCTCGCGCTGGCATTCTAGCAGCCGTCCGGCGGCGGACGGGGTGCCGGATCGGAAGAGCGCAAGGATAAGATAGTTCGCCATGAGCGATCCTGCCGCCGCCTCCGCCCCCTCCCCCGAGCCGTTTTCGCCGATGCGCTGGGAGGGCCCCGGTCTCCAGCTCCTGGAACAGACCCGCCTCCCCGTCGAGGAGGTCTGGATCGACTGCGAGACCCCCGAGGACGTGGCGGACGCCATCCTCCGCCTCGCCGTGCGCGGCGCGCCGGCCATCGGCGTCGCGGCGGCCTACGGCCTGGTGCTCGGCCTGCGCACGGTGCGCGAGCCGGAGCATCTCCAGTCGCGCTTCGACGAGGTCTCGGAGCTGCTCGGCAGCACCCGGCCGACGGCGGTGAACCTGCGCTGGGCGCTCGACCGCGGCCGGAAGGTCTTCGCGGCCAACGTGGCCCAAGGCCCCGAAGCGGTCGCCGCCGCCCTCCTCGCCTGGGCCGGCGAGCTGCACGCCGAGGACGTACGGATCAACCGCCGCATCGGCGAGCACGGCGCTCCCCTGTTCGCCAAGGGGTCGCGCGTGCTCACCCACTGCAACACCGGGTCGCTGGCCACGGCCGGCTACGGCACGGCGCTCGGCGTGATCCAGTCCGCCTGGCGCGACGGCAACCTGCAGAAGGTCTGGGTGGACGAGACGCGGCCGCTGCTGCAGGGCGCGCGGCTCACCGCCTGGGAGCTGAAGAAGCTCGGCATCCCCTTCCACCTGGTGACGGACAGCAGCGCCGGCACGCTGATGTCCCAGGGGCTCGTCGACGGCATCGTGGTCGGCGCCGACCGCATCGCGGCCAACGGCGACACCGCCAACAAGATCGGCACCTACACTGTGGCCGTGCTGGCCCACCACCACCAAGTCCCCTTCTACGTCGCCGCCCCGCTCTCGACGATCGACCGCGCCACGCCCAACGGCGCCGCCATCCCGATCGAGAAGCGCAAGGAGATCGAAGTCACCGAAGTCTTCGGCACCCGCATCGCCCCCAACGAGACCGACGCGCTGAACTTCGCCTTCGACGTCACGCCGGCCGAGCTGATCACGGCGATCATCACCGAGGTCGGCGTCCTGCGGGCGCCCTACGAGGAGAGCATCCCGGAAGCCTTCGGACGCTCCTGAAAGCGCAGCGAGCCCCGAAATATGCACGGTGGCTCCTCTAATATGCGCGGCGGATCGCAAAATATGCACGAAGAGCCTTCCGAAGTAGCCGGCGAAGCCTCTGCCGGCTCCGGCAAGGCCCTATCCGGACCCGCTGGACGTCCCGTCGGCCATTTCGAGGGCCTTGACGTCCCCGGCGAGAGGCCCGCCGGCCTTTCCAAACGATATCCCGTGCATATTTCCTGGTCCGGCGGGAAAGACAGCGCATTCGTCCTTCATACACTGCGATCTTCCCCGGATTTCGAGCCCGTCGGCCTCCTCACCACGATCACCGAGGACTACGACCGCATCAGCATCCACGGCGTCCGCCGCGATCTGCTGGAAAAACAGGCGGAGTCCATCGGGCTCCCTCTTCACAAGGTCCTGATCCCCAAAGACTGCACGAACGAGATCTACGAGGATCGGCTGGCCACGGCCCTCCGCGAGATCCAGAGGCAGGGCATCCAACACGTCGCCTTCGGAGATCTCTTCCTGGAGGACATCCGCGCCTACCGCGAGAAGCAGATGGCCGCGCTCGGCCTCGAACCGGTCTTTCCCGTCTGGGGCCTGGACACCACGGACCTCGCCCACGACCTGATCCGCCTCGGCTTCCAGGCCGTCCTGGTCTGCGTGGACACCGACATCCTCGACCCCGTCTTCGCCGGCCGCGCCTACGACGAAGACCTCCTGCGCGACCTCCCGCCCGACGTCGACCTCTGCGGCGAGAACGGCGAGTTCCACACCTTCGTCCACGCCGGGCCGATCTTCCGCGAGCCGATCGCGATCAAGCTGGGACGGGTGGAAGGGCGGGGGCGGTTCTGGTTTCGGGATCTAGAGGCGGCGTAAACTCCTCCGACCGTCGCGCCAAGGAGCGACAATACATCTCCCATCGCCATTTGGCTCGAAGAAGGGTAGAATAGACCCAGGAGATGACGATGACCTCTTCTCAGATCAAACAGAAGATTCTCGAACGGCTCGATGAGCTCTCGGAAGGAGAGCAGCGCAAGATCCTCGAGTTCGCCAAGCATCTCCCGCCGACGCCGAAGGGAACTCCCGGTAGGGAGCTACTGAAGTTCTTCGGAACGATCGACTCCGAGGATTGCCGCAGGATGGAGGAAGCGATCGAGGCAGGGTGCGAGCGGGTGGATCCCCGTGACTGGTAGATATCTGCTGGACACGAACATCGTCATCGCAGTTTTCAACGGAGACGCCCTTCTCCAGCGGCGGGTGCTCAACTCGCCCGAAGTCTTCACCAGCATTATCACTCTGGGTGAGTTGCACTACGGCGCCTGTTATTCTCAGTGCATTGAGGCAAATACCGTTCGGATCGAGCAGTTCGCTACAACGATCAGGATCCTAGACTGTGACTCCGAAACCGCTCGTCGTTATGGAGCTCTCAAGGCGGAGCTTCGTAGGCAAGGCACACCGATCCCGGAAAATGATCTATGGATCGCCGCGCTGGCCGACCAGCACGATCTGACGCTGATAACGCGTGACCCGCACTTCTCGGTGGTCAACGACCGACGCGAGAGCTGGTGAAGAAAGAGCCGTCCCGTGAGAATCACTACCGGTATCGTCGTCAACGACAAGATCGAAATCCCTGGAGAGAGCTTCGCGGAAGGAGCAAAAGTGACGATCCTGGCCCGCGAGGATCGGGAAAGCTTCACCCTCGGGCCTGAGGCGGAAGCTGAGCTACTCGAAGTGATCGAAGAGGCGGACCGAGGGGAGTTCATATCCGGAGACGAGGTGCGGGAGCTATTAACGCGCCGAACTCCGGACTCGTAAAATCTACGTCGAAGGGCCGTGTTGCAACTCAGGGAATGCTTGTAGGGTTTCGAACAAGTTCCGAAGCTGCCGGTAGGAAGATTCCACCGGTTCACTTTCACTGCCAGCCCAATATTCCACAACTTCTCTCATGTCTTCATCAGGAGCCAAAGATAAGAGGAGTTCAGTAAAGACTTCCCAAGATGCTGACCGCTCGAAGAGCTCTCGTATCTGAGCAACGCTGAGACTGTAGGAGCGAAGCAAGAATTCCCCCATGTCATTGTTGATCAACAAGCCCTCGATTCGTGCATCCTCCAGCCGCTTTGTCTCTGTAGCGATAAGTTGTCGAGAAACCTTCGGGGATACTTGAGAGACCACCTCTTCCAAATACCTTCGCATTGTTTGGTTAAGCTCAGAGAGCTGAGTTACCTGCGCCTGCAGCGAGGCGAGACGGATCTGCTCCCTGGACCGAGAAAGAAGATCACGAAAAAGGCCTGCCCACTGTTCTCGGAGCCAGGACTCTGCGTCCCGAAAATCGTCAAACGCAAGCATGGGATTGTTTTGAGGCTGCGCTCTAACATATTCAATTAGCCGAAAAACGTTGATGGAGTCGACGTGTGCATACGCAATGCTCTGGTTATCTTTGTTCTTTGTATACGTCTCGTACTCCGCATATACTGAGCGCGCCACTAGAATATAGGAAGGAATATTCCTTTCGACAGCGCGATCGTACTCTCTGTGAGTAATGCTCACATAGCCGTCGTAGAAGGTCTTTGGCAAGGAGTCTTTGGTTGCAGATACTTGGGTGCCATATCGTCCGCCAATGATTAGGACAAATAGATCCGTTTCTTCAACCTCGTCATAGCACGACTCATCCAAGGGTACTCCGGGTATATAAGCAACTCTGCCCTTTTCGGATAGAACGGCGTCAAAGCCGAGTGAAACGACAAATCTCTCCAAGGATGTTCTGAGATGTCCTAAGTCGTGATGTGTCGAGCTGATAAAAATCCTAGGCCTAGGCATAGGGGTAGTCTAACTGTTCTTGGTCATGTTCGTCATCGGAAGGTCAACGAAAGGCGAATCCGGCAACCCGAACCCCCACCGCCGCCCCTTCTCCTCCGCATCCATCCGCAACATCAACATCCCAATCCCCGCCGCGCCCTGCATGTAGCCGGTCTGGGCGTAGGTGCGATCCGGCTGGATGCGGTTCTCGGCGTGGATCCACTTCAAGCCGCCGCCGGGAGTCGGCGTGGCGCGGTCCAGGATGTTTTGGACGACCCCGTGGGCGAAAGGCTTATAGGCGGCGTCGCCGGTGAGCTTTGCGAGGTCGAGGAAGAAGGTGGCGACGCTGGCGGAGCCGCAGCACTGGCCGACGTTGTTCCAGAAGCCGGGCGTCTGCTTTTCGGGGATGCCGCTCTCCTGGATGGCTTTCGCTCCTTTTTTCGCCCAGTTGAGCCAGCCGGCCTTGGGATCGATCTGGTCGAGGCGGACCCAGAGGCGCGAGGTGCCCACGGGGCCGTGGCACCAGCCGAGATAATAGAGCTTCTTGTTGTCCGGCTCGTCGTGGAAGATGAGGCAGGTATCTCCCGTGGTGACCGCGATCGACTGGAGGTAGCGCGCTCCGGCCAGGGCCGCGTCGAGGAACTCCTGGCGGCCGGTCTCCTTATGGAGGGTCGCCAGGAAGTAGCAGACGCCCGCCGTGCCATGCGAAAAGTTGGGCATGAGGCGCGGAAACTCCGGGTCCTCCCGCCATTTCAGCCCGCCCCCTTCGGGGATGCCGAGCTCGATCAGCCGCAACCCCGCTTTGGCCGCCAGGTCGCGCGAGGCGGGGTCGTTCATCGTGCGCGCGTAATCGAGGAGATAGAGGCCGGTCCCGGAGGCGCCGATGATGATGTCCGTATATTTTCCCCACGCGACACCCCGGCCGGCGGGCTGCGCGGCGGCGTGAATCAGATCGCGGCAGTGGATGGCGGCCTTGCGGTATTTCTCGTCCCCTGTCGACTGGAAGACCTGGTACAGGGTGAAGCCGAGACCGGCGGCTCCCTGATAGAGCCCCGTATCCCCATCGTCGGGAACGAGCTTCGCGGGAAGGCTCGCGATCAGGGCATCGGCCCCATAGCCCGCGTCTTCCTTGTAAGCCTTGTCCCCCGTGACCCGGGCGAGCTCCAGCAGGAAGAGGACGATCCCGGCGGCGCCCGTATAGAGGTCCGGCGTGCTTTGGAGCCCCTCCGGCCGCTCGGGACCTTCGAGCCAGATCAACCCCCGCGACGTCTCCACCCGCGCGGTGTGAATCCACTTGGCGGCTTTGACGGCGGCGTCCAGGTAGCCGGAGGGGGAGGCGGATGGAGGAGCTGGAGCAGGAGAAGGCTTCGGGGTCTCCTCTCCGGCCGCGGCACGGAGGCCCAGGGTAGAAGCGGCGCCGGCCGCGAGGGTGAGGCGGACGAGGTCGCGGCGGGTGAGGGTGTTTGGGGTCATCATGGGAAGGATAACGCCGAGACAGGGTGGGAGCCCTCAGCTCCGCCGCCCGGGCATGAATGCCCGGGCTACGTCTCAACCGAAAAGCCGGCTGAAGCCGGCTCTTGGAGTACCTCTCCGAAATCCTGAAGCCCGGTCCACCCGGCTTTTTTCGATTCCAACGTAGCTCGGGCCTAGAGACAACAAGTTTTTGAGTTATTCCCACCGCTGCACTCGCAACTGCAACTCCAGGTATACACGGTGGTTGCGCCGCCTGCTGCCTCACGGAGCAGTTCCCCTGACAGGTTCTCCAGATGCCTCAAGGTTTCCTTGTTCAGAACCAGGGGCTTGGAAGTCTTCCTCTTCATCGAAGCTCTCCTTTCTGAGTCAGCTCTCCGGTTCATCCTCCCGGGCTGGGTCGGACTAGAAACAGCAGGACTGGGACTCACCCGATCCGCAGCTACAGCAGTAGCTGCCCGTGCTACCGCCAGCCACCTCGCGGAGCGATTCTCTCGGTATGTCCACCAGAGTCCTCAGCGTTTCCTTGTTCAGGGCCAGAGGCTTAGAAGTCTTCTTTTTCATGAAGCACTCCTTTTCCTTGGATAGGCGTTGATCTGTCCCGTGATGCTATTCCGAAGCTTCTGTTGGAGCAAGAGCGCAGCCCGGAGGCGGCACCTCGGTGTCAGAGCTGAAGCGCATGTAGGAGAGCTGACAACAAAGGTATACCTTGCTCGCGGGGCCTACGACCTACAGAGTGTACTGAGTAGGTCGTAGCTCCCACCTCCACAGTACACTCTGTAGGTCGTAGCTCCGGGGACCCCCCATTGACCCTCAGATCCGCGCCACCGTCTCCGCGTAGAACGCATCGAGGATGTCCTTGTGGCGGGCCTCGATGACCTTGCGCTTGACGCTCATCTTGGGGGTCAGCTCGCCGGTCTCCTGGGAGAGGTCGTGATCGAGGAGGTGGAAGTCCTTGATCCTTTCGTAGGAGGCGAGGGTCGAGTTGACGGTTTCGAGGCCGTCGCGGATGAGGTGCTGGATCGCCGGGCGGGAGGCGAGGTCGGCGTAGTCCCTGTATTCGATGCCGTGCTCGCGGGCCCACTTGCCGGTGGTCTCCTCGTTGAGGGTGATCAGGGCGACGCAGAAGGGGCGGCGGTCGCCGAGCATGACCACTTGCGAAACGTAGGGGCAGGCCGCCTTGAGCTGGCCTTCGATGTTCTGCGGCGCGATGTTCTTGCCGCCGGCGGTGACCAGGATGTCCTTCTTGCGATCGGTGATCGAAAGGAAGCCGTCGGCGTCGAGATGGCCGATGTCGCCGGTGTGGAACCAGCCGTCGGGCTCCAGGGCCTCGGCGGTGTCCTCGGGGAGCTTGTAATAGCCCTGCATGATGCCGCGGCCGCGCAGCATGATCTCGCCGTCTTCGGCGATCCGCGTCTCGACGCCCTTGTAGGGGATGCCCACGGTGCCGAACTTGTAGCGCTCGGGGCGGTTGCCGACGCTGCCGGCCGAGCTTTCGGTGAGGCCGTAGGCTTCGAGGATCAGGATGTCGCAGGCGTGGAAGAACTCGGCGATGGCGCGCGAGAGGGGTGCGCCGCCGGAGACCAGGAAGCGGAGCTTGCCGCCCAGTCGGGCCTTGAGCTTCGAATAAACGAGTTTGTCGGCCAGCCGATGCTGGAAGGCGAGGAAACCGGTGGGCTGACTTCCCTTCTGGCGCAAGCGGGAGACACGGCCGCCGACATCCAGGGCCCAGTGAAAGATTTTGTACTTGAGGCCGCCCCCCTCGCGGGCGCCGGTCACCACGCGGTTGTAGACCTTCTCGAACACGCGCGGCACACCGGCCATGATCGTGGGCTGGACGGCGGCGAGGTTGACCACGAGGTCGTCGATCACGCCGTCGATCGCGGTATTGACGCCCACGCGGATGAAGGCCACTTCCAGCACCTTGCCAAAGGAGTGGGCGAGCGGCAGGAAGAGGAGCTGCTTGTCGGCGGGGTTGAGGATGGCGAGATCGGCGATCGTCTCGGCCTCGAAGAGCCAGTTGTCGTGGGTGAGCATCACCCCCTTGGGCTTCCCCGTGGTGCCGGAGGTGTAGATCAGCGTCGCGAGGTCCGCCGGTTCGACCGTGGCGATCACCGCGTCGAGGCGTCCGGGGTTGGCGGCGTTCCAGGCGTCGCCGCGCCGTTCGAGCTCGGGCAACGAGATCGTCCAGCCGTCCGGGTCGGCCGGCTCGCCGTCGATCAGGATGAGCTGGGTCACATGGCCGAGCTGGCCGCGCACCTCGCGGAGCTTGGCGTCCTGCATCGCGTTCTCGACGAAGCAGAAGCGGGCGTCGGAGTTCACCAGGATGTAGGCGCTCTCCTCGGCGGTGTTCGAGGTGTAGATCGTCGACGTGGCGCCGGCGGCGGCGAGGATGCCGAGGTCGGCGATCACCCATTCGGGCCGGCTGGTGGCGAGGACCGCGGCCCTTTCGCCCTTCTGGAGACCGAGGCTCAGCAGTCCGCCGGCGACCGCGCGCACGCGCCGCTCCGCGTCGCGCCAGGTCATCGCGTGCCACTCGCCGCCGCGCTTGCCGGACATCGCTTCGGCGTCCGGCGTGGAGGCCACCCGGTGTAGGAACATCTCGACCACGGAACGGAACGTCGGCTCGACCATGAGGCCTCCAGAAAAGAAACGGGCTGCGCGAACAGGGACGGGAGATGATAGCGCGGACTGGTTCAAGGTCCGATGCGCGCAGGTCCGATGCGATAGATGAAGAGGCCGCCGCCGAGGTCCGCCACGCGCGGGTAGCGCGCGATCCAGGTGTAAGCGCCGGCCGGCACCGGCACCATCCGCCCGCCGGAGAAAGTCATATAGCCGTACCCGTGGAGGAAATTGGCGCTGACGGCGACCAGGCCGGGCTGATCCGGAGTCGGGAGATAGGCGTCGATCCCGTAGAGGGTGGGATCGACATGGCCGAAATAGGCGAGGCCGATGCGGTCGATCCCCTGATGGTTCATGAACCGCCGCAGGCGCTTCAGGCCCTGTCCCCAATCGACATTCGAGTCGAGGAGGATCTCGTCCCCCCGGCCGCGGGCGAGGAGGTTGAAGTAGTCGATCGTGTTCGGCGTGGCGATCAGGGCCGACAGGGGGTAGAGGAGCAGCCCGCCGAGCGCGGCCCGTCGGAACGCGAGGCTCCGCTCCAGGACGAACGGGGTCAGGCGGCTGGCGTAGATGAACAGCAGGGGGAAGGCCGAGAGGATGTGCCGGATGCCGTAGTTCACGTTGCCGGTGAGCACCGCGTAGGAGATCAGCAGGATCGCCAGCGGCAGGCCGGCGTAGAGCTCCAGTCGCGGCCGGAGGCGGAGGCGGGCGAAGGGGGCGAGCAGGCAGGCGGCGAGCAGCGGCAGGGGCGTCTTGAACAGGAAGCAGACCAGGTAGTAGAGCGGCGTCCCCTGGCGCGACCAGCGGCCGAAGAGGTAGTTGGGAAACTCGCCGGACTCGGCGTCGAGCCGCACGCCGTCGAACCCTGCGAGGTAGGGGGCGGGCAGGGGCATCGGAAGCGCCGCCGGGAGGTGGCCGGCGATCCCCTTCATGAAGCGGCTCTGGAAGTCGAACGCTCCCAGGGGCTTGCCCGTGCCCTGG
>DASWQX010000121.1:0-5539 GCA_036403495.1 Thermoanaerobaculia bacterium | reverse complement strand
CGCGCTGGCGGTGGCCTGCGGCGCCCTCGCCCTCTGGATCCATCAGGACCGCTTCATGGACCGCGAGGAGGCCCAGCACGTCCAGCGCGTGTTCGAGACGCGCGCCGCCGCCTTCGGCACCGCCGGCCACCCGCCTTCCCTGGGCGTGCTCCTCAAGGCGCGGCTCGATCAGGTCAAGCCCTGGTACGGCTGGCCCTACTACCTGGCGGTGGCGGCGGTCTGGCAGCTCCTGGGGCCGGGCTACGACCTCGGGGTGCTGGCCAACCTCCTCTTCCTGATCGTGGCCGCCGGCTGCGTCGGCGGGGTGGCGCGCCGGCTGGGGGGCGAGGGGGCGGGCACGCTCGCCGCCGTCTACCTGGTCTTCACGCCGGGCATCCTGATCTGGTGCCACCTGTTCGGCCCCACCCCGTTCCTGCTGGCGGCGTTCGCCGCCACGGCGCTCGCGCTCCTCGCCACCGACGGCTGGTCGCGCCCCGGGATGTCGTTCTGGGCGGGGCTGCTGACGGCCGGAACGCTGGTGGCGAAGATGTCGCTCGCCTTCGCCTGGCTGGCCCTCGCCCTCTACGTCGCGCGGCCGCTGCTGACGCCGGCGGGGCGGCGGCGGGCGTGGCCGGGGATCGGCCTCTTCGCCCTCGGCCTGCTGCCGCTGCCCGTCACCGTCTGGGTCAACCGCGCGCCGCTCGCCTTCTGGGCGGTCCAGGCGCGCGCCCTCTACCGGCAGGGATCGGCGTCCGAGACCCTCTACGGCATCGGCGTCCGCACCCTCGACGTCTTCCTCCCCTTCCACCTCGCCCTGGCGGCGGCCGGCCTGCTGCTCCTGCTGCGCGCGCCCGCCGGCCGCCGCCTCGCCGGTTTCCTGGCGTTCTGGGCGGCGATGTCGGCGCTCGGCGTCGTCGCCCTGCTGGGGAACTCGGGGACGACGCGCGACCACGATCTGACCGCGGTCCCGCTCGCGGTGGCCGTCGGAGCGGGGTTCGCCACGCTCGGGTCCCGCTGGCGCCTGGGGGCGGTGGCGGCGATGCTCGCCTACGCCGCCCTGCTGATCCCGGTCAACCTGTTCGGCGTCGGGGTCGGCCTCCAGCCCCCCGCCGGATGGTTCGGCTGGCTGCACACCGACGTCGACGGCGCCCCCTGGGGTATCCGCCTGGCGCCCTATCCGGACCTGCTGGACGCCACCGTCGCGCGGCTGCGGGTCCTCGTCCCCCCCGGCACCCAGGGGCGCTGCGGCTGCCTGCCCGCCCAGCCCTACCCGCTGGCGAACGCCGCGGGGCGCGCCGTGGTGGCGCTCGACAGCCGCCTGCTCGGCCCCGAGAACCTCGACGCCGCCTTCATGCTGCGCGGCGAGGCCGATCCCTGGCAGGTGGGCTACGTCCCCTATCCGCTGAGCTGCGCGCCGCTGCGGACCGCGCTGGCCTGCACCTCGGCGGTCGTCTATGCCGGACCGCCGCTGGCGGCCGAGTTCGCCGGCGCCGAGGAGCGGGTGGCGTCGCTCCGGACCGGCCTCTCCTCCTGGGGGCGCCCCGCCGGCGATCTCGAGTTTCCGGGGATCGGCCGCCTGAGCTTCCGCGTCGCCACCGGGCCGCCCCTCTGCCCGCTGACCGCGCCGCCCGCGGCCGACGCCTGGCGGCAGGTCGCCGCCGGCTGCCCCGCGGACGACTACTACGCCCGTTTCCTCGCCCTCCAGTTCGCCGCTACCACCCCCGCGCCCGCCGAGCTCGCGCAAGCCCGTGCGCTCGCCGGCGCGCGGCTGGCGGACCTCCAGGCCAACGGCGACACCCCGGCCCTCGTCTTCGGCGAGGGCTATCTCGCCCAGTGGACCCTCGACGCCCTCGACCGGCTGGCGGCGGCGCCCACCGGCCGCTGATCGGGTGCTATCATCCACCCCCTTCGAAGGGAGCGGGAGCCGCCTGTGAACGAGGAGAGCATTCCGGCCGGGGTCAAGCTGAGCGTCGTCGTGCCGGTGTACAACGAGCGCTTCCTGGTGGCCGAGCTGGTCCACCGGGTGCTGGCGGTGTCCGCTCCCGAGATCCGCGAGCTGGAGCTCCTGCTGGTCGACGACGGCTCGAAGGACGGCAGCCTCGACATCCTGCGCGGCCTCGCCGCCGAGCACCCCGACCGCATCCGCCTGCTGGAGCAGGGGAAGAACCAGGGGAAGGGCGCCGCCATCCGCCGCGGCATCGCCGAGGCGACGGGCGACCTGATCCTCTTCCAGGATGCCGACCTCGAATACGACCCGCGCGACTATCCGCGGCTGATCCGCCCCTTCCTGGAGGACGGCGCGGACGTCGTCTACGGCTCGCGCTTCCTCCCCAGCGAGCGCCGCCGCGTGCTCAACTACCGCCACACGCTGGGCAACCAGATGCTGACCCGCTTCAGCAACTGGCTGACCGACCTCAACCTGACCGACATGGAGACCTGCTACAAGGTCTTCCGGGCGCCGCTGATCAAGTCGATCCCGATCCGCTCCAACGACTTCGCCATGGAGCCGGAGATCACCGCCAAGGTCGCCAAGCGCGAGTGCCGGATCTTCGAGGTGCCGATCAGCTACCTCGGCCGCACCTACCGCGAGGGCAAGAAGATCGGCTGGAAGGACGGCTTCAAGGCGTTCCGCACGATGGTCAAGTACCACCTGATCGACGACATCTACGCCGAGGACGAGTACGGCTCCCACATCCTGCACAGCCTGGAGAAGGCGCAGAACTTCAACCGCTGGATGGCCGAGGCGATCGCGCCCCACGTCGGCGCCCGGGTGCTGGAGATCGGCGCCGGCATCGGCAACATCACCACCTGGCTGCTGCCGCGCGACTTCTACCTGGCGAGCGACATCAATCCGAACTACCTCGACTACCTGAGCAACCTCTCGCTGGGCAAGCCCTACCTGCACGTCGACCGCATCGACCTCGAGGACCCGCGCTGCTTCGCGCCCTGGCTGGGGACCTTCGACACCGTGGTCTGCCTCAACGTCCTCGAGCACGTGCGCGACCCGCTGATCGCCCTGCGCCACATGTACAGCGCGCTGGCGCCCGGCGGCCGGGTGGTGCTCTACGTGCCGCAGGGGACCGGCCTCTATTCCAGCCTCGACGAGGTACTGGGGCACCGCTGCCGCTACGAGAAGCCGGCGCTCGCCGAGGAGCTCCGCGCCACCGGCTTCGAGCTGGAATCGATGCGCGACTTCAACCACCTCGCCATCCCCGGCTGGTACGTCAACGGCAAGCTCTTCAAGCGGCGCCACTTCAGCCGCGTCCAGCTCAAGGTCTTCAACCTGCTGGTGCCGGTGGTGCGCCGGCTCGACGGCCTGGTCCCCGGCAAGGGGCTGGGCATCATCGCGGTGGCGCGCAAGCCCGCCGCGGCCTGAAGCGATGGACCGCCGGAAGCGCCGCCGGATCGCGGCGGCCGCGCTGCTCTTCGGCTTGGCCGGCTGCGGCGGGCACGAGCGCGGCACCGGGCGCCACCCGGTCGCACGCGGCGCCAACGTCGTGGTGGTCGTCATCGACACCCTCCGCCGGGACCACCTGGCGACCTACGGCTATTCGCGGGACACCGCCCCCTTCCTCGGCGAGCTGGCGCGGCAGGGAGCGGCCTTCGACGGCCTCACGCCGGCCCCCTGGACCAAGCCGGCCACGGCTTCGCTGCTGACCGGCCTCCACCCCGTCCACCACCAAGCGATCGACCGGCTCGACCGCCTCCCCGACGCCGCCGTCACCCTGGCCCAGCGGCTGCGCGATCAGGGGTACCAGACCTTCGGGGCGAGCGCCAACGGCTGGGTCTCGCCGGGGTTCGGCTTCAACCGCGGCTTCGACACTTTCCTGTACCGCGACGGCACCAAATCCACGGTGCTCAACCGCGAGCTGCTGCCGAGGCTCGGCGAGCTCAAGCCGCCGTTCTTCCTCTACGTCCACTACATCGACCCCCACGCGCCCTATACGCCCGACGTCGGCTGGGACGGCCGGCCGCTCCCCGCGGCCCTGCGGGCACGCCCGGTGACGATCCAGGAGCTCGACGCTCCCCACTTCGTCAAGCGCTCGCCGGAGCTGATGGCGCGCGCCCGCGACCTCTACGACGGCGAGATCCGGCAGGTCGACGGGGCGCTGCGGGCGCTGGTGGGGGACCTCGCCCGGCGGGGCCTGATGAAGAACACCGTGCTGGTGGTGACCGCCGATCACGGCGAGGAGCTGGGAGACCACGGCCGCATGAGCCACGGCCAGACGGTCTATCAGGAGGTGCTGCGGATCCCGCTGGTGATCCGCGCGCCAGGCGTCGTCGCGGCCGGGCACCACCCCGGCCGGGCGAGCCTGATGGACGTGGTTCCTACGCTGCTCGATCTATTGGGGATTCAACGGGCGGTGGGAGAAGCGCCCCTGGACGGCGTCAGCTTCGCCGGCCGGTTCGCGCGGGACGCGTCGCCGGCGGACGACGACCGCCCCTTCCTCGCCCACCTCGACTTCGTGGACGGCACGGGCTTGGCGCTGATCCAGGGGCGCTGGAAGCTGGTGCTCGGGATGAACCCTTACCGGAAGCAGCTCTTCGACCTCCAGGCCGACCGCGAGGAGCGCCACAACCTCCTGGGGAGCTTCGGGTCCGGCGGCGTCTTCGAGCGCCTGGGAGAGGAGCTCTCCCGGCGCTACAACGCCTACTCGCGCGCCGCTCTCGAACGGTCGACGATCCGCGGCGGCGAAACGGACCTGCCGCACAGCCTGGCCGACCTCGGCTACATCGCGGTGCGGAGCGCCGCGGTCCTCCGGCGCGTGCCGCGGCGCGTGGAGCCCCCCGATCCGATCCCCGACGGCCGGCTGGGCTGGGTGAGCGCGGGCAGCGTCGATCCCTGCGCCAAGTTGGGAAAGAAGGAGGGTCTTCCCCTCCCCCTGCTCGCCGGCTGGTACGACGCCGACGGCACCGGCCGCTGGAGCGCCCCCTCCTGCAGTCTCGTGCTCGGCGCTCCCCGGAATCCGGAGCGGCCGGAGATCGAGCTGTCCGGCAACAACTTCCGGCCGTCGCCGGCGGCCGTCACGCTCCGCGTCAACGGCGTCGAGGTGCTGAGCTCGACGCTCCCCGCCGGTCCCTTCCACCTCTCCGTGCCGCTGGACGGCGTCCCTTCCGGCGATCCCTCGCTGGTGGAGATCGCCACCGACGAGTTCGTGCCGGCCCGCCAGGGGCTGCCGGATCAGCGCTCCCTGGGGCTCTATTTCACCCGCGTTTGTCTAGGAACGGACGCGCGGGCCGGGATCTAGATCTAGTGTGGAGCACCTGAAGTCTGGGAACTTCTGGACTCTCCCCGCGAAGGAGAGGGATCTCCCAACCAGGACGAGGGGTCTCCCACGGAGGTAGAGGGATCTCCCAACAAGGACGAGGGGTCTCCCAACTAGGACGAGGGGTCTCCCACGGAGGGAGAGGGGTCTCCCTGATCGGCGACAATTAGAAGTGCGGGTTGACGACAACTAGAATTGCGGGGTTCCGGTCCTCGTAAGTGCTTGTCCCGTAGTCTCTTCCACCTCAGGGATGGGAGGGCGATGATCACGGACCGGCAGGTGAGGAAGCTAAG
>DASWQX010000120.1:0-1680 GCA_036403495.1 Thermoanaerobaculia bacterium | reverse complement strand
CCTGGGTGCTCGCCGGATCCCCCAGCAGATAGCGGTCGGCGAAGGCGCGCCGGAAGGCCTCGGCCAGCAGGTGGTCGCGGTCGGCGCCGAAGCGTGGCAATCCGGCCCAGCCGAGGCGCTCGAGAATCCCCGCGGTCTCGCCCAGGATGATGCCGCCGGACGAGGGGAGGGGCATGGTGGCGAGCTTCCAGCCGAAGGCGTCGAGGAGGAGGGGCTGCCGCCACTCCGGACGGTAGGCCGCGAGGTCGGCGGCGGTGAGCACGCCACCGTGCGCGGTCGACACCTGCTCGACCGCCGCCGCGACCGGGCCGCTGGTGATCCCCTTGGGCCCTTCCTTGGCGTAGCGATCGAGCGTCGCCGCCAGGTCGGGGAGCCGCAGCACGCTGCCGACCGCCGGCGGCTCGCCGCCGGGGAGCCAGACCCGCGCGCTCTCGGGAAAACGGAGCAGGAGCTTGCGGGTCGCTTCGCTGCCCAGCAGGTCGTGGAGGCGGCGGCCGACGCGGAACCCCTCGGCCGCGAAGCGCTGGGCGGGGGCCACCACGCGGGTCCAGGGGAGCCGGCCGTAGCGCTGGTGGAGAGCGTAGAGGCCGGCGGGCGAGCCGGGGACCCCGGCGGCGAGCGGCCCCACCAGCGAGGCGCCGGGCACCGGCTGGCCCTGGGCGTCGAGATACATGTCGTGCCGGGCCCGGGCCGGACCGACCTCGCGGAAGTCGAGGGTCGCGAGGTCGCCCCCCATCCGCACCACGGCGAAGCCGCCGCCGCCCAGGTTGCCGGCTTCCGGGTAGACCACCGCCAGCGTCAGGGCGGTGGCGACCGCCGCGTCCACGGCGTTGCCGCCGGCGCGCAGGATGCCGAGCCCGGCCTCGACGGCCAGGGGATCGGCCGCCGCCACCGCGCCGCCAGCTCCGACCGGAGCGGGAGTTGAAGCGGGAAGGCCGGGCGCTGGAACGAAAAGAGCGGCGAGCAGCAGCAGAAACAGGGGCTTCTTCATGTGGATCTCCCGGTCCCCTCCCGCAGCAGCTCGTCCCGCGCCGCGAGCACGCGCTCCAGGAGCTGACCCTCGCCGCTCTCGCGGTAGCGCGCCGCCGCCAGCTTCAGCAGGGCGGCCGCCTCGCCGCCACGCCTCTGCGCGCGGCGCAGCAGTGCCTCGAACTCCAGCAGCCGCGCCTCGACGAGGAGGTCGCCGGTGCCCTGGGCGAGGCAGCCGGCGGCGGCGCGCAGCGCCACCTCCGCGCCGGCGAGGTCCCCCTGGCGGCGCCGCGCCTCGCCGGCCGCGGCCCAGGCCCGCGCCTGCAGGTCCGCGACCACCGCCGGCGGGTGCTCGTCGCGATCGAGACGATCCGTGCCGGCGAGCGCCAGGGTGGCGAGCGAGCTGGCGGTGACGGGGTCCTCCAGGGTCTCCAGGCTCTTCGTCAGCAGCAGCTCGCAGAGCCCCCAGGTCTGGAAGCGGGAGTCCTGGCGCAGCCGGTCCTCGCGCCGCTCGGGGGCGATCGCGAGCAGCTCGGAGGCGAGCGCGGGAGCCGCGGCGCGCTCGCGCCATAGCGCCGAACGGAGCCGGTTCAGGGAGGCCAGGAGCGAGCCCGTGCCGTCGCCGTCCTCCAGGAGCGGAGGGGGAGGAGCCGGCTCGGCGATTTCGAGCGCGCCGCCGCGGGGGTCGTCAGTCATTCGACGCGTCCAGCC
>DASWQX010000119.1:0-10828 GCA_036403495.1 Thermoanaerobaculia bacterium | reverse complement strand
CTCCGGGTTGCTCGCGATCGACTGCCGGACCGCCCGTAGAGCGGCGGTGTCGTAGCCGCTCTGGCCGTAGGCCTGCTGGAAGTCGTACTCAAGCTCCCATTGCGGCGGCGTGGCCGGCGCGACGAGGTTGAGGAAGTAGGTCCGCTGGTCGAGCAGAGCGCCGGACGACCGCAGGTAGGAGAACACCTGGAAGCCGGGATTGTTGGAGTAGATCGGGCTCACCGCCGGGGTGCCGTGCAGGAAACCTCCGGAGGGGGGCAGCCGGATCTCGTCCACGTGCGTGTGGCCGGCGAAGCCGGCTTCGACCACGCCGGCGTTGTCGGCCAGCACCTGGAAGAACCCGGACGTGTCGTCCGCCGTCCAGAGTGGCACGGGAGTGCTCGGGCAGATGCCGTTGCCGAGGGTGGCGTAGACGTCGATCCCCGGCGGAACGTGATAGATCAGCCAGACCCGTTCGCCGTCGCGGGCGGCGGCGGCGAGGACCGCTTCGAGCCAGCCGAGCTCGAAGCCGCCGGGGTCTCCCCCGCTGCCCTCCGCCGCGCACTCGTTCTTGTACTTGCGGGAGAAGAAGACCGTGTTCAGCACCACCAGGCGGAGCTTCGGGACGGTGGGGTGAGGCGCGCTGTAGAACCCGCCGATCGGAAACGTCTTGGCGAAGGTGCCGGGCCGGCCGCCGAGCAGCGGCTCCCAGATCTCCTTCATCATCGCGAGGAACGGCCCGCGCGGCTCGATCGCATAGTCGCCGCAAAAATCGTCGTTGTTGCCCAGCGCCGGGACGATGGGCTTGCCGGGGAACGTGGCCGTAAGGCGGGCGGTGAGGAATTCCAGCGTCTTGCGGACGAACGCCTGGTAGGCCTTCTGGGATTTGTCGGGCGACTCCTGCTGGAACAGCTTCTGGAAGTCGTGCCCGAGGAAATCGCCTGTGATCAGGACGAAGTCGGGGTCCGCCCCGAAGGTCCGCAGGCCGGCCAGGGTGGAGGCGAGCAGCGGGTAGTTGACGTCCGCGCCGTAGGAGCTCGGAGCGGTCACTGCCGAGCCGGCGAAGAGGGCCGGCCACTCCCGCGCCTCGGCCTCGACCAGCTTCGGCACCAGCGTGGGATCGTAGAACGGGTTGAAGTGTAGGTCCGAGAGAGAGACGAAGGTGCCCGGCCCCGAGACGGATTCCTGCGCCGTCGCCGGCAGCGCCGCGGCGGATAGAAGAAGGGCCAGGGCGAGGATCCTGCCGAGAGCGCTGTGCATGTGGCTTTCCTTCCTAGGAACCTGCGCGGCAGAAAAAGCCGAGCAAGGACATAAAGAACTGCAAGGACAACAAGGACAAGAGATTACCGAACTTGTCACTATCCCTAGTCTTTACTGTCCTTGCCGTCCTTGGTGTCCTTTACGTCCTTGCTTCCTACCGCGCCACCGGCACCGCCGCCAGGCGGCTCTTCAGGTGCGCGATGATCTTCGGACCGTTGTCGCGGGAGTTCTCGATGAAGATGCGGTCGGTCCAACGGCCGGCTTGGAGGGTGCCGGCGACGTAGAGGCCGGGGACGTTGGATTCGCAGGTCACCGGGTCGAAGACGGGGATCAGGGTCTCGGCGTCGACCTCGACGCCGCAGCGGCGCTCGAAGTCGGCGTCCGGCTGGTAGCCGATGAGCACGTAGGCAGCCTGGGCCGGCAGCAGCTCGGGGCCGCCGGGGCCGTCGATCTCGATCCCCCCCTCGGGGAGAAAGGCGCGCACCTGGGTGTTGAAGCGGGCCGGGACCGACCCTTCCTCGATGCGGTTCTCCATGTCGGGCTTGAGCCAGTACTTGACTCCCGGTTTCAGCGCCGCGCCGCGATGGACGAGCGTCACCCGGACGCCGTTGCGCCAGAGGTCGAGGGCGGCTTCGGCGGCGGTGTTGCCGGCGCCGATGATGACCACGTCCTGCCCGAAGTTCGGGAAGGGTTCCTTGTAGTTATGCGCCACCCAGGGGAGGTCCTCGCCCGGCACGCCCAGCCAGCGGGGGTTGAAGAAGTAGCCGGTGGCGAGCGCCACGGAGCGGGCGCGCAGCGTGCGCGGACCCTGCATCCGCCGGGTATGGACGGCGAACTCGTCCCCCTCGCGGGCGACGTCGAGGACGTCCTCGTAGAGGGCGAGCGGGATGTCGTAGTGCTCCACCACCATGCGGTAGTAGGCCAGCGCCTGCCGGCGGGTCGGCTTGGCGTCGGGGATCGAGAACGGGACGTTAGCGATCTCCAGCCGGTCGCGCGTGGTGAAGAATTCCATGAAAGTGGGATAGCCCTGGATGGCGGCGGTCAGCGGACCGCGGTCGACGAGCAGGACCGAGAGCCCCTGACGGCGCGCCTCGGCGCCGATGGCGATAGCGGTGGGCCCGGCGCCCACCACGATAAGATCGAGAGTTTCGTTCATGCCTTCCTCCATCGGTACAGGTGGTCCACCGGACCCTGCCCGTCCTCGTGCCCTACAGGATATGCGGCGGCGATGGCGCCGCACAAATAGACGATAGCCCCTTCGACGGCCCGCGGCAGCTCCTCCCCCGCTCCCAGCCGGGCCGCGATGGCCGACGAGAGGGTGCAGCCGGTGCCGTGGGTCGCGGCGGTGGGGAGCCGGGGGTGGCGGAAGCGGTGGACCCGGCCTCCCGGCTCGATCAGGAGGTCGACGATCTCGTCGCCTTCGCCGTGCCCACCCTTGACGAGCACAGCCGGACCCCAGCCCAGGATCACCTCGGCGGCCCACTCCCGCTCCTCCTCCGTGTCGGTCAGGCGGCCGGAGATCGTCCTGAGCTCGGGGAGGTTTGGGGTCATCAGGGTCGCGAGCGGCCCCAGCTCGAGGCTGAGGGTGGCGATAGCGTCGTCGTGCAGGAGCTTGACGCCGCTCTTGGAGATCATCACTGGATCGAGGACGATCGGCACGCCGGTGCCGCGAAGGTGAGTCCGCAGCCGGTCGACCACGGCCCGCACGATCTCCCGGTTCGCCAACATGCCGATCTTGATCGCGTCGGCGCCGATGTCCCCGAGCACGGCGTCGATCTGCGCGGCGACGATCCCGGCGGGAACCTCGTGGACGGCGGTGACTCCGCGGGTGTTCTGGGCGGTGACGGCGGTGACGACGCTCATGCCGTAGGCGCCGTGGGCGGCGAAGGTCTTGAGGTCGGCCTGGATGCCGGCGCCCCCTCCGGAGTCGGAGCCGGCGATGGTGAGGAGGCGGGGGACTCTCACCGGGCCGGTTGCGGCGGCTGCGGCGGCGACGGAGCCAAGCGGCCGCGGCGCAGCCAGGCGACGACGCCGACGATCAGGAGCACGGCCACGCTGAACGCCTGCGCCAGGGTGAAGGGACCGAGGAAACGGTCGTCCTTGGCGCGCAGGATCTCGACCGCGAAGCGCTCGACGGCGAGCAGGGCGAGCACGGTGAGGGCGATCGAGCCCGCGGGCTGTCCGGGTTGCCGGCGCCGGAACATCCAGACGCCGATCCCCCAGATGATCAGCGCCAGCGCCGTCTCGTAGAGCTGCGTCGGGTGGACCCGCAGGAGCGCGCTGTCCGGCACCGAGGCGGGGATGGCGACGTGGAAGAGGTCGCGCAGGTTGCCGGCGGTGGTCTCCGGCAGGCCGACCGGGAAGGCGACGCCCCAGGGGAGGTCGGTCGGCCGGCCGTAGTCGTCGCCGACCAGGAAGCAGCCGATGCGGCCGACGCCGTAGCCGATGGCGAGCGCCGGCGCGGCAACGTCGGCCATCGGCCACCCCGGCAGGTGGCGGCGGCGCATGGTCCAGAGCACGCCCGCCGCGCCGAGGATGAAGCCGCCGTACCAGACCAGCCCCGAGCGGTCGAAGAGCAGGTGCCAGTCGCGGTTGAGGATCGCGTAGTAGACCTTGGCGCCGACGATGCCGCCGAGGCCGGCGGCGAAGACCAGGGCGCTGGCATCCTCCTCGTCGCCGATGCCGAGCCGCTTCATCCCCCAGCGGAGCTGGAGGTAGCTGGCGAGGAAGGCGAGGACGAGCATCAGCCCGAAGGGGCTGACCTGGAACGAGCCGATGTGGAAGATTTCGCGGATCATGTCGAGGGCCGGGAGGCCCGGGCGAAGGATAGCACGCGGGAAAGATTGGGCAAGGTGCGGGGGATTTCGCGGGTTTCAATCCAGTCGATCGGCTTCCGTGGCCTGCGACCTCATCCCCGACCCTTCTCCTGAAGGAGAAGGGGGGCGCCTCCGGAAGCGTATTGCCCGTAGGGCGCGCTGTGCGCGCCATCAAGAGTGCCCTGGCGCACAACGTGCCCTACGCGCCGCGGGTCTCCAGCAGGGCCCTCCCTCTCCTTCAGGAGAGGGACCGAGGGTGAGGTCGCAGGCCACAAACATCCCCGATTCTGCGAGATGTGGATAAGAGGGTGGATTTCAATCCCACCCGGAAGCGCTACACTACTCCCCGCAAAGGACTCCCATGGATACCGACGACCGCGTGAAGTTCGAAGCCTCCCTGAGCCCGCCGGGCGAAGATGCACCGGCCCGCCTGTACGTCTGGGTGCGGCGGTTCCACGACGGCGAGGAGCTGACCGGCCGCTACGAGGTGTTCGCGGACCTGCAGCGGCTCGACGAGTTCATCGCCCGCGCCGCCCAGGCCGGGGAGGACGTCGCCGAGCTCGGGATCGCGCGCGACGAGTTCGCCCAGTCGCTCGGCTGGCGCCCCTGAATCCCGATCCGCGCGCGGCGCCGGGCTCCCGCCCGGTTACAATCGGCGCCTCATGATCACCGAGGGAACCCGCGAGCGCTTCGCCGCTCTGACGGAGATGGTCCGCCGCGAGACCAAGGGGCGGTGGCTCGTGCTCACCCACGACAACCCGGACCCCGACGCGCTCGCCTCGGCGCAGCTCCTCGCCCGCGTGCTCCGCCAGGCCCTCGGGCAGACGGTGACGGTGGCCTACGGCGGCATCGTCGGCCGGGCCGAGAACCAGGAGATGGTGCGCAGCCTCCATCTGCCGTTCAGCCACATCCGCCATCTCAGCCTGAAGCGCTACCGCCACTTCGCGCTGGTCGACACCCAGCCGCGGAGCGGCAACAACCAGCTCCCGTCGCGGGTGATCCCGGACGTCGTCATCGACCACCATCCGCTGCGCGAGAACACCCAGGGGGGTCCCTTCTTCGACGTGCGGCCGAAGTACGGCGCCACCGCCACCATCCTGGCCGAGTACATGCTGGCGGCGGGACTCAAGCCGACGCACGCGCTGGCGACCGCCCTGGTCTACGCCATCCGCTCCGAGACGCTCGACTTCGCCCGCGAGCACGCCGGCCCGGACAAGACGATCCACGACCTCTTCTTCCCCGAGGTGAACCACCGCCTGCTCGCCTGCATCCAGAACCCGCGGCTGCCGCTCAGCTACTTCGGCAACCTGCACGACGCGCTGGAGAACCTGGAGGCGGTCGACTCGCTGATCCTCAGCCACCTGGGGCCGATCGATCAGCCGGACATCGTGCCCGAGATCGCCGACCTTCTGCTGCGCATGGAGGGGAAGACCTGGTCGCTGGCCACCGGCTACTACGGCGACCGCCTCTATCTCTCGATCCGCACCACCACCCCGCGCGCCGACGCCGGCGCGCTGATGCGGCGGATCATCGGGCGGCGCGGCAAGGGGGGCGGCCACGGCATGATCGCCGGCGGCTGGATCGACGCCGGCAAGCTGCCCGATCCCGCCGAGCGCCGCGATTTGCAGCGCAAGCTCGGCCTGCGGCTGATGCGGGAGCTGAAGAAGAATCCGGAGAAGAGCGGACGGGTGGAGCTGCGCAAGAGCTCGTGAGACCTCCGATCCCCCTTCTCCGGAAGGGAAGGAAAGCGGATCGCTCGCCTTCCAGACGCAGATGATTCAGCGGACGATCAGGTTTTTTGCTCGACCGGTAGCACCGCTTCAAGAGCGCGGCGGGCGCGCCGGAAACAGGGTTCGGCGATATAGATCATCGCCACCGGACCCTCCGGACCCAGACCGAGGGGGGGCTCGCTCTGGATGTACCAGGGAATCCCCTCCTCTTCCAGGCGATGGGCGAGAGCCTCGAACGCCTCGGCGTCCTTGACCTCGGCCAGCGGGATGAACTCCACCGGCTGGCCACCCCCCTCCTCCGGACAATGCGACGAGCCCCCCTCGTGATCAAGACCACATTCAGGACACATCTGAAACCCTCCTCTCCGCCCGGCCGGCTTGTAAGCCGGCAGAGCACCCGCGCATATTTTTACTTCTCTCCCAGAGTGCGCGAAAGGTGCCGAAGTAGAGACAGTCTGGTGAAATTCTGTTGGCTCTTCCCGGAAAGAGTGTCCGGCGCGGGCGACCTCACTCCCACTCGATGGTCGCCGGGGGCTTGCTGGTGACGTCGTAGACGACGCGGTTGACCCCCTTCACCTCGTTGACGATGCGGTTCGCCACCCGGCCGAGGAGCTCGTAGGGGAGATGGCTCCAGTCGGCGGTCATGAAGTCGTGGGTGTCCACCGAGCGCAGGGCGATCACGCTCTCGTAGGTGCGGTAGTCGCCCATCACCCCGACGCTCTTGACCGGCAGGAGCACAGCGAAGGCCTGGTTCACCTTCTCGTACCAGCCGCTCTCGCGCAACTCGTGGAGGAAGATGGCGTCCGCCTCCTGGAGGAGGGCCACCCGCTCGGCGGTGACCTCGCCCAGGATGCGCACGGCGAGCCCAGGGCCGGGGAAGGGGTGGCGGGTGAGGATCGGCTCGGGGAGGCCGAGCTCGCGGCCGAGCTGCCGGACCTCGTCCTTGAACAGGTTGCGCAGCGGCTCGATCAGCTCGAAGCCGAGCTCGGCCGGCAGGCCGCCGACGTTGTGGTGGGTCTTGATCACCGCCGACGGCCCCTTCACCGAGACCGACTCGATGACGTCCGGGTAGAGGGTCCCCTGGGCCAGGAAGCCGACCGCGGGAAGGCTCTTCGCCTCGTCCTTGAAGACGTCGATGAACAGCCGGCCGATGGTCTTGCGCTTGGTCTCCGGGTCCTCGACGCCGGCGAGCGCGGCCAGGAAGCGTTCGCGGGCGTCGACCGCCAGGATCGGGATCCCCAGGCCGTCGCGCAGGGTGTGGACGACCTGCGCCGCCTCGTCCTTGCGGAGCACGCCGTTGTCGACGAAGATCGCGGTGGAGCGCTCGCCCACCGCCCGCTTGAGGAGGGCGGCGACGACGGAGGAATCGACGCCGCCGGAGAGCGCGCAGATCACCCGTCCCGCCTCCCCCAGCCGCTCGCGGATGACGGCGACCGCCTCCTCGACATAGGAGGCCATCCGCCAGTCGCCTTCGGCGCCGCAGATGCCGAACAGGAAGTTGCGCAGCAGCTCGGTGCCGGAGACGGTGTGCGAGACCTCGGGGTGGAACTGGATGCCGTAGAGCCCGCGCGCGGTGTCCTCGAAGGCCACCACCGGCGCGTTGCCGGTGGTGGCGGTCAACCGGAAGCCGGGGGGCAGGCCGCGGATGCGGTCGCCGTGGCTCATCCAGACCGTCTCCTCGGCACCGAGCCCGGCGAAGAGCTTCCCCGGCTCGACGACCGAGATCTCGGCGCGGCCGTACTCCCGCCGGTTGAAGCTCTCGACGCCGCCGCCCAGCTCGTGGGCCATCACCTGCATGCCGTAGCAGATCCCCAGCACCGGCACCCCGAGTTCGAACAGCGCCGGCGCGGCGCTCGGCGCCCCCTCCTCGTAGACGCTCTGCGGCCCGCCCGAGAGGATCACCCCGATCGGCCGCCGCCGCCGGATCTCCTCGACGTCCAGATCGAACGGATGCACCTCGCAGTAGACCCGGTTCTCGCGCACCCGCCGCGCGATGAGCTGGGTGAACTGGGAGCCGAAGTCCAGGATCAGAACGGACTGATGAGATTTTGGATTTTGGATTTTGGATTTTGGATTGGGAACATCCGCGTTTTCAGGCATGGCGTGTCTGGCTCCTCCCGCGATCGCTCGGTTTTCTAATCCAAAATCTAAAATCCAAAATCATTTTAAAGTTCCGTTTCAGACTTCAGCTCCCGCGTCATCAGCTCTTCCAGGGCGCGCCGCGGGTCCTTGCCGTGGTGGAGGACGGCCACCATCTGCTCGGTGATCGGCATCACGACGTCCGCTTGAGCGGCCAGGCGGGCGACCGCGACCGAGTTGCGGACCCCTTCGGCGACCGTGTGGGTCTCCTCCTTGATCTCTTCCAGGCTGCGGCCGGCGGCGAGGTCGAGGCCGATCTTGCGGTTGCGCGAGAGGCCGCCGGTGCAGGTGAGCACCAGGTCGCCGAGGCCGGCGAGGCCGGCGAAGGTCTGCGGCTGGCCGCCGAAGGCGACCCCCAGGCGGGTGATCTCGTGCAGGCCGCGGGTGATCAGCGCCGCCAGGGTGTTCTGGCCCAGACCGAGACCCGAGAGGGTGCCGGCGGCGATGGCGATGACGTTCTTGGTGGTGGCACCGAGCTCGACGCCAACCACGTCGTCCGTGGAGTAGAGGCGTAAGAGGGGGGTGGCCAGGCACTCGCGCGCCTCGGTGGCGAAGCGGGGGTCCGCGGAGGCGATGACGGCGGCGCTCGGCACGTTGCGGGCGAGCTCGGCGGCGAAGGTGGGCCCGGAGACCACCGCGAAGCGGATGGCGCGGCCGGCGGCCTCCCCCTCCTCCGCCGCCACCTGGCTCATCCGCGCCAGGCTCTCCGGCTCGATCCCCTTGGTGGCCGAGATCAGCGGCAGCGGCTCGCCGTCCGGCACCAGGCGCAGGAACTGCCGGAGGATCTCGCGGAAGCCGTGGGAGGGGACGGCGACGACGACGAGCTCGCTGTCGGCGAGCGCGGCCGCGTCGGACGTCGGCGCCAGCCGGGGGGGCAGCTCGACGCCCGGGAGGTAGTCGGCGTTGGTCCGCTCGGCGGCCATCCGCTCGACCAGCTCCGGGTTGCGCGCCCAGAGCCGCACCTGGTGGCCGCCGGCGCCGGCGAAGTGGACGGCGAGGGCGGTGCCGAAGGAGCCGGCGCCGAGGATCCCGATCCGCCGCGGAACACAGTTGTTGGTCATCCTGCCTCCCCCGCCGGTCTCCGGCGCCGCTCGCCCAGCCGGGGCTCGATCCCCCGCCGCAGGCGTTGCAGGTTCCGCCGGTGCTTGAACACGATGAGCAGACCGATCCCCGCCGCCGAGAGGACCAGCCAGGGGCCGCCGTAGACCGTCCAGCCCAGCCGGGAGCCGAGGGCGACCAGGAAGGGGAAGAGGGCCGCGGTGACGATCGAGGCCAGCGACACGTAGCGCTTCCAGAGCAGCACGGCGGCGAAGACCAGCAGCCCCAGGCCCATGGCGACCGGCGCCAGCGTGCCCAGGGCGCCCGCCGAGGTGGCCACCCCCTTGCCGCCGCGGAAGCCGAAGAAGATCGGGAAGACGTGGCCGAGCACGACGGCGACGGCGGCGCTGCCGATCACCGAAGCCGGCGCTTCCAGCGCCCGCGGCACGGCGACCGCCGTGATCCCCTTGATCACGTCCAGCACCAGCACCGCCGCGCCCGCCCCCTTGCCGGCGGCCCGCATGGCGTTGGTGGCGCCGGCGTTGCCGCTCCCCACCGTGCGCACGTCCAGCCCGTGCAGCACCTTGACCAGCACGACGCTGAACGACACGGAGCCGAGCAGGTAGGCGCCGGCTACCAGCGCGACCCCCAGCGCGGGGGTCCAGCCGGCGGGGGTCAACCGGCCTCCTCCACGGCGTCCTCCGCCAGGGGGAAGGCCGCGACCTCGCGGTAGCGGGCCCCCTTGGGCGACAGCTTGCTCTCGAAGAGGATGCCGCGATCGGCCACGAACGGGGGTCCGATCGGCCCGGTGAAGGCGGTCTTGAACTTGTCGATCGTCTCCCGCCGCCAGGGATCGGAACAGCGCGCCAGGGTGACGTGCGGATGGAAGCCCCGCGCCTCGGGCGTGAAGCCGAGGGTGTCGACGGCCGCCGCGGTGATCTCCGCCTGGAGCGCCGTCAGCTCCTCGGGCGCCTCGACGCCGACCCAGGCGACGCGGGCGGGGCGACCCTCGGGGAACGTGCCGCCGCTCGCCAGGCGGAGCTCCAGCGGGGCGAAGCGGGCGAAGGTGTCGCGGAGGGCGGCGGCGAAGGCGGGAACCGCGGCCTCCGGCGTCTCGCCGAGGAAGAGAAGAGTCAGGTGGACGTCGGCGAAATCGGCCCAGCGGGCCCGCGGCAGCCGGTCGCGGACGCCGTCGGCGCGCCGGCGCAGGTCGCGCCGCGGCGGCTCGGGGAGGGAGAAGGCCACGAACAGCCTCATGCCCGCCGGTCCCCTTCCCCGGCATCGGCGGCGGCGACCGCCAGCAGGCGCCGGCGCAGCATTTCGAGGACCATCTGGGTCGAGAAGCGGCGCACCCGCTGGCGGTCGCCCGGGAGGCGGAGGTGGCGGTGCTCCACCTCGCCGTCGCGCGGGCCGGCCACGGCGAGGTGGACGGTGCCCACCGGCTTGGCCTCGCTGCCGCCGCCGGGGCCGGCGACGCCGGTGATCCCCACCCCCCAGTCGCTCCCTAGGGCGCGTCGCACCCCCGCCGCCATGGCGCGGGCCACCGGCTCGGAGACCGCCCCGTGCTCGGCGAGCATCGCCTCCGGCACCCCGACAAGCCGGGTCTTCAGCGCGTTGCTGTAGGTGATCGCGGCGCCCAGGAAGTAGTCGCTGCTCCCCGGCACGGCGGTGATCCGCTGCGAGAAGAGGCCGCCGGTACACGACTCGGCGGCGGTCAGGGTGGTCCGGGAGGCGCGCAGCAGGTCGCCGATCACGCTCTCCAGGCTGTCCTCCTCGCGGATGCTGTAGACGGCGTCGCCGGCGAGGGCGGAGAGCCGCGCCACCATCGCCTGAAGGCGTGCCCGCCGCTCGGGCTCGGGGCCGGCC
>DASWQX010000118.1:0-5302 GCA_036403495.1 Thermoanaerobaculia bacterium | reverse complement strand
AAGGGCCACAGAACGCCACGCCGGCTCACTCAAAGCCACGGAACAGGCGCTCTCTCACGCCCACGCTTCCCCGAACAGCCGCGCGAAGTTGCCGCCGAGGATCTTCCCGACCCGCGCCTCGGAGTGCCCGCGCTCGCGCAGGAGGCCGGCGAGGGTCTCGAAGCGGCGCGGCGTGTTGAGGTCGGGGATGAAGGTGTAGACCCCCTCCGACTCGCCCGGCGCGGAGATCCCCAGCTTGCGGCGGTTGGCGATGTCGTCGTGGAAGCGCTTCACGTATTCGGGCGTCAGCTCCACGCGCGAGATCCCGCCGTCGGTTCCCAGCCCGACGTGGTCCTCGCCGGCCACGTCGACGGCGTGCTCGAGGTGGCGGATCAGGTCCGCCGCCATCGGCTGCCCCTGGGTGCGCAGGAAGGGCATGAAGTAGATCCCGACCACGCCCCCCTTCGCGGCGAGGGCGCGCAGCTCCTCGTCGGTCTTGTTGCGCGGCAGGTCGGCGACTGCGGCGCAGCCGGCGTGGGTGATCGCCACCGGCTTCTTCGACGCGGCGATGGCGTCCAGGGTCGTGCGGTGGCCGCAGTGGCTGAGGTCGATCAGGACGCCCTGCTCGTTCATCCGCTCGACCACCTGGGTTCCCAGCCGGCTCAAGCCCGCGTTGGCGGGCTCCAGGCAGCCGTCGCCGAGGAGGTTCCGGCGGTTGTAGGTGAGCTGGATGACACGGACGCCGAAGCGGCTGAACAGCTTCACCCGCTCCGGATCGTCGCCGAGCGGCGTGGCGTCCTGGAAGCCGTAGATGATCCCCAGCCGGCCGCTCTCCTTCGCCCGCGCCAGGTCCGCCGCCGACTTGATCCGCAGGAGCACGTCCGGGTGGGCGTCGATCTCGCGCTCCCAGCCGCCGATCGTCTTGAAGGTCTGCTCGAAGACGTCCTCGCCGCTCCCCAGCGCCCCCACGGTCAGGTTCAGCGCCGTCACCCCCGAGGCGCGGATGTCGGCGATCTCGGCGGCGCTCAGACGCCCGTCGTCGTCCCCTCCCGGGCCTCCCAGGGCGTCGATGACGATCGCCTTGTCGTAGCCGCCCCACCTGGCTTGCGGAGCCTCGGCCGCCGCCTTTCCCCGCGCCACGTCCGGCACCGCCGCGTGGGCCGCCGCGAGGGTGGAGAGGAAGATGAAACGCCGGCGATCCAGGCTTCCGGACATGGGCTCCTCCGCGATGTCGGTGGCGCCCCGGCGGCTCCGCCGCGCCGGGGGCCCCGAGTCTAGCGCAGCCCCGGGGCCGCGGAAAAAGCCGCCGGCTGTAATCGAAACGTAAAGATTCCGCCCGACACCTTGCCGATGTCGGGCGCTTCCGCTAGTCTCCGGGGTTCAAGCCTTTCAGTCGAAGCTGCACAGCCGTTTCCCGTTCACGCGATCTCCTCCAGAAAGAGGATCAGCATGAGAACGAAGCTCGCCCTGGCCGTCGCCCTGATCCTCTCCCTGCTCGGAGCCGGCAAGGCCGCTGCGCAGGCCAACGCCGCCAACTATGCCTTCAGCACCACGGTGACGGGCTCGCTCACCGACATGAGCAGCGGCACGGCGACGCTCGTCGCCGCCGACCAGGACGACACCGCGTCGGCGGTGACTCTGCTGGGCTTCGACTTCTACTTCATGGGGGTCCGCCAGGACCGCTTCTCGGTGAACTCGAACGGCACGCTCCGCTTCGGCGCGGCGCAGGTCGGGTCCACCCTCTACGATCCGCTCGCCCAGGCCGGCCAGTCGCTGGTCACCGCCTACGGCGCCGACCAGCGCACACACGCCGGCAACGGCAAGGTCCATTTCAAGGTGCTGGGCTCGGCGCCGAACCGCGTCGCGGTCATCGAGTGGCTCAACATGCAGTCGGACTTCAACTCCGGCGGCACCGTGGACCTCACCTACCAGGTGCGCCTCTCGGAGACCACCGGCACCATCGAGTTCGTCTACGGCTCGATGTCGCTGAGCGCCGCCGGAGCGGCGGATCCCAACTCGCAAAGCCCGCAGTTCGGCTTCTCCTCGAACAGCGCGGTGGGCACGGTCGGCTCGATCACCGCGGCCCAGAGCGGCACGCCGGCGCCGACCTTCAGCGGCGCCTCGGCGGCCCCGGTGAACAACCTCTACGTCGCCGGCACGATCCCCGTCCTCACGTCCGCCGCGGACGGCTCGCGCCGCACTTTCCTGCTGGCGCCGGCGGTGGTCAACCCGCCGGGCGGCCCCCTCACGTTCACCGCTGTGACGGCGACTGGCATGACGCTGAACTGGACGGACTCCTCGAACGAGACCGGCTATGCGATCTACATCTCGACTGACGGCACCAACTTCAGCTTCGTCAACACCGCGGCGCAGAACGCGACCAGCTTCGTCGCCTCCAGCCTGCTCGGGGGCACGACCTACTTCTGGCGGGTCTACGCCGTCAACGAGGGAAATACGGCGTTCCTCGCCGGCAGCCAGGCGACCGCCACGCCGACGCCGAACGCCTCGCTCGGCTCGGGGTTGTGGAGCGCTCCGGCGACCTGGTCGACGGGCATCGTCCCGACCGGCAATGACGCCGTGACGATCACCGGTGGGACAACGGTGACGATCGATACGGCCGCGGCGGCCTACTCGGTCTCGGTCGCCGGCACCCTCCAGTTCGAGCAGACCACGGCGCGGACGCTCACCGTCGGCACCAACGTCACCGTTCAGGGGGGCGGCACGCTGCAGTCGAACCCCGCCGGCACCCAGACCGGCCACACCCTCAGCATCGCCGGCAACCTGACCAACAACGGCACGCTCGACTTCTCGACCAACGCCGACACGGCCGGCGCCATCCTCAGCTTCACGGGCACCTCGAACGCCACCTTCTCGGGCACGGGCGCCACGAACGACATCCGGCAGATCACGGTCACCAAGGGCACGACGCCGGCCGCGATCCTGGAGATCACGACCTCCAGCTTCACCGTCCGCGGGGTGACGACGGACACCGTCGTCGGCGGCTGGCTGGTGATGGCGAACGGCACGCTCAAGATCTCGGGGACCTTCACCGGCACCAGCCGGGTCTTCGCCACCGCCGCCTACACGATCCCGGTCAGCTTCGGGTTCTGGCTGAACAATCCGAACTACACGGTCGCGGGGCAGGCCGGCACCGCCACCAACAACGGCCTGCTGCGGATCTCGCAGGGCACGTTCAACGTCGGCACGGCGACCGGCAACGCCATGGGCTTCAGCACGGGCAGCACGACCATCGTCGAGGGCGGGGCGGTGAACGCCACCAGCCGCTTCGGCGTCGCCGCGGCCGGCAACACCATCACCTACGCGCAGACCGCCGGCACCATCACGGTCAACACGATCGGCAACGCTTCGGCGACGCTCGGCAGCTTCGACCTCGGAACCGGGGTTGGCTCCAGCATCACGATGAGCGGCGGCACCATCGTCACCCAGATCAACGCCACCGCGATCGACTACCGGAACCAGGCCGGAGGGGGAATCGCCAGCGTCACCGGCGGCACCCTGCAGCTCGGCAACGCCGCCTCCGGCGCGGCGAAGACCTTCAACCTGCGCGGCGTGTTGCCCAACGTGGTGGTCACCAACACCTCGGCCGGCCACACCGCGACGATGTCCACCACGCTCGTCAACTTCAACAACATCGGGCTCAACATCACCGTCAACGCCGGGGCCACTTTCAACACCGGCAACGTGCTCTTTCTCATGGCAGGTACGACGCTGACCAACAATGGCACGTTGACCGCCGGCGGCGCCAACAGCAACCTCATCTGGTTCGACAATGGGTTGGGAGCGCAGACCTACACCGGCAGCGGCGTCACCACGGCGCCGTTGACCTCGATGAGCTTCCAGAATATCGGCAACGTCACCTTCACCTCCACCAACCAGGTGATCGTCACTCGGACGAACTTCTTCGCCGGCGGCACCGTCAACTCCAACAAGATCACCCTCGGCAACGGCGGAGCGACGACCGCGGTCGTCCAGCTCGGCGTGACGGGACCGACCCAGCCGGTCACCGGCTTCGACGTGCCGCCGGTCTTCAATGCAGGAACGGGCGGGGTGGTCCTGATCTACGCGCCGGAGCTCACCGTCCGCACCACCGGCAACGAGATGCCGCCCTCGCGCACCCTCAATACGGTTGTCTTCACCAACCCGAGCGGCGTCACCATCGCCGGCGGAGATGTCACCGTGAACGGCGCCGGGGCGGGAGCGCTCCGCCTCGGCGATCCCTCCGCGGTGCCTCCCACGCCGGGCGGACCCGTCGTCACCGGCGCGAACACGCTCTACTTCAACTCCGCGGCCGGCACCGTGACCCGGACGAACGGCTACGTCGACGGCAACTTCCGGAAGAGCTTCACGGCAGCCGCCAGCAAGACGTTCGAGGTGGGGACGGCCAACGGCTATACGCCGGTGACCTTCAACGTCACGGCCGGAACGTTCCCGGCCGACGTGACGGTGGACGCCATTCAGACGAGCGATCCGAGCCTCCCCCCGGGGACCAAGACCCTCACCCGCTACTGGCAACTGACCGCGACCGGGATCACGGCCGACGTGACCTTCACCTACCTCGATCCGGCCGACATCCCGGGCACCGTGACCGAGGCCAACCTTCACGTCTTCCGGCACGATCCGCCGGTCTTCACGGACCTGGGCGGCACGATCGACACCACGAACAACACCGCCACGGTGACCGGGGTGACCTCGTTCTCCGACTGGGCGTTGGCCGAGGTGGGGGCGGACCTGAGCATCACCAAGACCGACGGCGTCACCGCCGCGACTCCGGGCGGCTCGGTCACCTACACCATCGTCACCTTCAACGCCGGGCCCAGCGCGAACCCCGCCGCCGTGGTCGCCGACACCTTCCCGGCGTCGCTGACCTGCACCTGGACCTGCGCCGGAACCGGCGGCGGCACCTGCACCGCCTCCGGATCGGGCAACATCAACGACAGCGCCAACCTGCCGGCGAACGGCGGCGCCACCTACACGGCGAGCTGCGCGATCAGCCCCAGCGCGACGGGCTCCCTCTCCAACACGGCGACCATCTCCGGCGGCGCCGTCCCCGACAACAACCCAGCCAACAACTCGGCCACCGACACCGACGCCCTCGGCGCCAGCGCGGATCTCGCCATCACCAAGACCGACGGCGTCACCACGGCGACGGCGGGTGGCTCGGTGACCTACACCATCACCGCCAGCAACGCCGGCCCGAGCAACGCGACGGGGGCGACGGTGGCGGACACCTTCCCGGCGTCGCTGACCTGCACCTGGACCTGCGTGGGAGCCGGCGGCGGCACCTGCACGGCGTCGGGCTCGG
>DASWQX010000117.1:0-2407 GCA_036403495.1 Thermoanaerobaculia bacterium | reverse complement strand
GGAAGTGCGAGGCGGAGAGGCGGACGAGGATGAGCCCGCCGGCGGTGGTCACCTCGGCCTTCTCGACGACGACCAGGGTGCTCGGCTGCTCGGCGGGGCGCTCGCAGAAGAGACGGAAATCGTGCTTGCCCGCCAGCAGGGACGCCGCCGCCGCCATCCGCCCCTCGTCGAGCGGGCGCTTCACCCACCAGACGAAGCGCTTGGCGAGCGCCGTGCGCCGCCGCGAGATCTGGTAGAGGTAGGAGCGCGAGAGCGCGTCGTGGCGGGAGTGGAAGCGGTCCGCCGCCGGCGCCAGCGCGAGGAGGTGGACGTCCGCCGGCAGCCGGTCGTTGACGGCGCGGCGGAAGGGCTCGGGATCGACCTCGCGCGCCAGCCGCAGGTGCGCCACCTGCGCCAGAGCATGGACGCCGGCATCGGTGCGCCCGGAGCCCCCCAGCTCGCGGACGGTCCCCCCGGCCTCCTCGATGGCCCGCCGGAGCTCGCCGGCCACCGACCGCGCGTTCTTCTGCTCCTGCCAGCCGTGATAACGGGTCCCCTCGTACTCGAGGGTCAAACGATAGGTCGACATGATGAGCTCCGGGCCGACTCGCTGCCGCGCTGCCGTCGACGCCCTGAAAAGATCGTGTTAGGATTTACATCCGGTTTACATCCCGAGACCGCCCCGTGAGCCCATCTCGGGCTCGCCGCCCTTACGGAGATACCACAATGAAGAAAATGACCATCGTGCTGTTCACCGTTTTCGCCCTGACCGTGGCCGCGCTGGCCGGCGCCGCCGGCACCAAGGGAACCTGGACCGGCTGGGTCACCGACGAGCATTGCGGCGCCAAAGGCGCCAGCGCCGATCACAAGGCCTGCGCCGAGAAGTGCCTGGCCAAGGGCGGCAAGCTGGTCTTCTACAACACCGGCGACAAGAAGATCTACAACCTCGACAAGCAGGACGTCGCCAAGGCCAACATCGGTCAGGAGGTGAAGGTGACCGGTGAGGTGGACGGCAAGAGCATCAAGGTCGAGTCGATCGCTCCGGCCGGCGCCGGCAAGTAGGCGAAGCGCCCTTCCGGGGCGCCCTCACTCCCCAACCCCTCTCTCCCAGCCCTCCACCCAACCTTCCGGGGAGAGAGGGGCTAAAACAACCGCGAGCCTGAAGCTGCCTTGGTTCTTAGGCTAACCACTCCCTCTTCTCCCCGTCAGGGTGGGTGGAGGGCTGGGAGAAGAGGGCCGGGGTGATGAGGGCCCTCCTACAACCTCACCTTCCGGCTCACCAGCGTACCGTCGCCCTTCTGGAGCGCCGCCGCATCCTTCGGCCGCGCCGCCACCAGCGCCCGCGCCGACGGCGGCAGATCGTAGGTGCGGTCGGCGACGTACCAGTCGGCCGGCTGCGTCGAGCCGAGGACGAGGTCGAGCAGGGCGCCGCCGGCGGGAACGGTGTGGTAGGTGACCGGCTGCCAGCCCCGCTGGCGGCCGCCCATCGGCACCGCCACGCCTTCGATGTCGATCGCCTCCACCTGCGCGTCGGCGGGGATGAACAGGGTCTCCACCCGGGCGCCGCGCGGCGAGCTCATCCGCAGCCGCAGGTGCCGCTTGCCGCCGGCCGCCGAGTCCGCGACCACCGCCAGCTCAGGCCCCGGCACGGTCAGCGGCGGCGCCGGTGCCACGAACGCGCGGACGAACGGGGGCAGCCAGGGCAGGAAGGGGACGGGATCCCTGCCGAAGGGCGCCGCCTCGCGCAAGGCCGGCGGGAACGGCGGCCCGCCCTGGACGATGAAGCGGGTCTCGCCGGAGATGGCGTCCTGATGGACGAGGAGGCCCACGTTCTGGGGCGAGGCCGGCGAGAAGGGGGGCGAGGCGCGGGCCCAGACCAGGCTCGCCACCGCCAGGACCAGCGCGGTCAGCGGCAGCCAGCGCCGCCCCGCCCCGCCGCTCCCCGACATCAGCGGGGTGAGCGTGCTGAGGACGAGGGCGAGCAGCAGGGTGGTGCCCAGCAATCCGGTCAACCCCAGCCCCAGATAGAGGAACTGGCAGACCGGAAACCAGAGCAGCGCCGCGGCGAACGGGGGGAGAACCGCGGCGAGCGTGCGCCCCCCCGCCGAGCCGCCGAAGGCCAAGCCGCAGACGCCGGCCACCAGCGCCGGCACCACGACGAGATAGCTGACTCCCGGCAGCAGGATGGCGAGCAGCAGGCCGAGCAGCGACCAGAACACCCAGACCCCGGCCCACAGCCCCGCCAGGGAGACCCGCCGCCCCATCAGCCCCGCCAGGCCCAGCGCGGCGAAGAGGCCGAGCAGCCAGAAAGCGCCGATCGCCGGCCCCGGGCGGGCGACCCAGGGAGCCGGGAACGCCCGGGCGATCAGCAGTTGGAAGACGGCGGCCAGGGCCAGCGCAAAGAGCAGCGCCGCCAGCGCCGCGGCGA
>DASWQX010000116.1:0-5994 GCA_036403495.1 Thermoanaerobaculia bacterium | reverse complement strand
TGGCGCCCCAGGCTGTCAGCTCGGTCGGAGGAAGTCAGCCGCACAACAATTTCCAGCCCTATCTGTGTGTAGACTTCATCATCTCGCTCTTCGGGATCTTCCCGTCGCAGACCTAGGAGGAGAAAAGACATGGATCCCTTTGTGGCAGAAATCCGTATTTTCCCCTTCAACTTTGCCCCCAAAGGTTGGGCGTTCTGCGACGGCCAGATCCTGCCCCTTTCTCAGAACACCGCCCTCTTCTCTCTGCTAGGGACGACGTACGGCGGAGACGGCAAGTCCAACTTCGCCTTGCCCAATATGCAGGGGAACGTGCCCATGCACCCTGGGCAAGGCCCCGGCCTGTCTCTGCATGACCTGGGCGAGACGGGTGGCTCCGATACGTTGAGCCTTCTCGAGTCGGAGATCCCGTCCCACTCGCATGCGTTGATGGCCTCGTCCACCAACTCGAGCAAACCGAGCCCGGCAGGCAATTCCATCGCCAGGATCAGCGGCGGCGCGACACCCTACGTCGCCGCGTCACCCGTGCCGGCGCTGGCTAACTTTTCCGACAACGCCATCGCACCCGCCGGCGGCGATCAGCCGCACAACAACCTGCAGCCCTACCTGACGCTGAACTTCTGCATCGCGTTGCAGGGCGTCTACCCACCCCGGACCTGAGGCGGCACCCGCGCTGGCTCGGGTGCCGGGCCGGCGTTACGTTGTTTTTATTTGCTTATTGAAATTTATTTGGAGGACGCGATGGACTCATTCGAAGGATCTGAACCCGACCCACCCAGACGGTTCCGGCGGCGCGAGCTCCTCGCGCTCGGCTCCGCGGGACTGCTCTCCCCCCTGTTCGGAAACCTCGCCTGGGCGGAGCCGCTGGCCGCCAAGGCGGTGACGGCTCCCCGACCGATGCCGATGTCCCTCGGCTACATCGACGGGAGTGAAGGGTACAGGAGCTTCAAGCGCCTGCCGCGGAAGGTGCGGCGGCCGGCTGCCGAGAGCGAGGACGACACTAGGGCATCGCCGGTCATCGTCCCCGCCGAGAGCCTCTTCCAGTCGGACAACTCGATGCCCGGGCTGCCGCTACGAGTCCACGTTCACGGCCTCTATCCACCGCTCGCGCTGGAGGCGAGGCGCCACCGGGACGTGCCGGCGGCGATCGACCTCGAAGCAATCTTCCCGTCGCCAGATCCGGCTTTCCCCGCGCCGCTGCGGTTCTTCGTCTGGAGCCTTCGGCAGACTCCGGGGTGGGACCCCAGCCCGCCGACGAGCTTCCGCTTTCCCCTCGACTGGCAGGTGCTGCCGCAGTTCGTCCTGCGGGTCAGGGGCGCGGACGGGGTGACCCGGGTGCTGACGACGAAGTTCACCGTCGACAACGAGAAGGGGAAGCCCCGGTTGCGGCGGGGCACCTATGTCCTCGGCCTCAATCCGGGAGTCTGGAACCGGGAGGTCCGGGTGTCCGACCTCGCCAGCCACGTCGGCGCGGGGATGTTCTCGGTCCTCGTCTCGTTCGAATCGGAGCCGGCGGCGTAGAATCCTTGGCGTCGATGCCAGACCCTCGCGTCACTTTCCGGCCGATCGCGCCGGACGACATGGACTTCCTCCTCGGCGTGTACCGCAGCACGCGCGAGGAGGAGCTCGCGATGGTGATCGACTGGACGGCGGAGCAGAAGGATGCCTTCGTCCGCCACCAGTTCGACGCCCAGCACTCCTGGTACCGGGACCACTACGAGGGAGCGCAATTCGACGTCATCCTGGTCGACGGCGTTCCGGCCGGGCGGCTCTACGTCCACCGGCGGGATCGCGAGATCCGGCTGGTCGACATCACCCTGCTCCCGGAGTTCCGCAAGGAGGGGGTAGGGACGTCGTTGCTGCACGATCTGCTCGCCGAGGGGGAGGCCGCGGGCAAGCCGGTGACGATCCACGTCGAGGTCTTCAATCCGGCGATGCGCCTCTACGAGCGGCTGGGCTTCTCGCCCATCGAGGAGCGGGGACCCTACCGTCTCATGGAGTGGAAGCCTCCTCAGTTGAAGACCGCTTCGTAGAGCATCCCGCCGGCTTTCGGATCGGGCCCCAGGGGGACGAGGAAGAGGTCGAGCGTCCCCAACTGATCGTGAACGACCCGGTAGATCCGCTGCGGCAGCAGCGGGCTCTTCGGGCCCAGGAAATAGGCCGAGAAGGGCTCCGCGCGCGGCCCTGGATGGGGCTCGTGGCGCCGGACCTGGTGGAGCACCACTTCCAGGGGAGAGCCATCGCCAGGGTCGATGCGGAACGGGGTGCCCTTGTGCTCCTCGAAGCGGGCCGGCGTCAGATCCTGCAGCATGAGAGCTCCTCTAAAGACCACCTCTGAAGAGTGGAGAGGCGCTACTCTAGACCAACCCCGAGAGAAAATCGATCTCGCGTCCCGGGGCCAGGCCACGAAAAAAGGATACCGCTAAAGGAAAGTATTACCAGCGCTCGCCGCCGCCGTAGGCCTGCGAGCCGCGGCCGGGTGGGCGGTTCTCGCGCGGGCGGGCCTCGTTGACGTTGATCTTGCGGCCCATCAGCTCGCGGCCGTTCAGGTTGAGGATGGCGGCCTCGCCGGCCGAGGACTCCGGCATCTCCAGGAAGCCGAACCCCTTGGACTGGCCGGTGACCTTGTCCTTGATGATGGTGCAGGAAGAAACCTCCCCGAACTCCTCGAAGGTGGCGCGCAGCTCGTCCTCGGTGATCCGATAGGGCAGGTTACCCACGTACAAATTCATCGCGGTCTCCTTTGGCATGTTCAGGACACTTCCACAAGCAAAAACTTTGCCTGTGCCGGGGAGACGTGGCGCGGCGGGTCAGACGGCGGGCGGCACTCCGTCGAAGAACTCGACGAGGCCGGTCTCCAGGGAGTACTCGGCGCCGACCACCAGGAGGCCTTCCTCCTGGACCAGTTGCTCGAGCACCTGGGAACCGTGCCGGAGGTGGTCCGCGGAGATGCGGATGTTGTCGCGGACCGCCTGCCGGACCAGTGCCTCCGGATCGTGCCGGAGGTCGGTCTGGAGCAGCCCCTCGACCGAGGGGCGCACGCGGTCGACGATCGCCTGCAGGTTGCGCGACTGGTTCGCCGTCGGCCTGCGCAGCTCCTCGAGCGTCGCCAGGATGGCCCCGCACTGGGAGTGGCCGAGCACCACCACCAGCCGCGTGCCGAAGCGCGCGGCGGCGAATTCGACGCTGCCGACCTGCGAGGGCGCGACGATGTTGCCGGCGACGCGGATCACGAACAGGTCGCCCAGGCCCTGATCGAAGACGATCTCGGCGGGGACGCGAGCGTCCGAGCAGCCGAGGATGATCGCGAACGGCTCCTGGATCGTCGTCAGCTCGGCCCTCCGGGCCTGGCTGAGGAAGGGATCGGAGCCGTTCAGGCTGGCGTTGAATCGGAGGTTGCCTTCCCGGAGCCGGTCGAGTGCTTCGCGCGCTGAGATCATCGGTCCTCTCTTGTCGTCATAGCTTGTCATCGTGGGTCCAGCCGAAGGCGGATCGTAGCATCCATGCGTCCCGGCGGCTCTTCCCCTGCGTGTTAGGATGATTTCCATGTCACTTCTCGAGCTCCTGGGATTCCGGCGCGGCCCGCGCCCCGAGAGCGGCGACACCGAGACGGTGCGCAAGATCGTCGGCGAGCTGGAGTCGCTGCCGCCGGAGCGGGCCCGCTACCTCGCCGCCTTCGCCTTCATCCTGGCCCGCGTGGCCAACGCCGATCTCGAGATCAACGACGACGAGACGCGGCGGATGGAGCAGATCCTGCGCGAGACGGGGCACCTCTCGGAAGAGCAGGCGCGCCTGGCCGTCGGTCTCGCCAAGGCTCAGCACCAGGTCGAGGGGGGCACCGAGAGCTTCCTGGTCACCCGCGAGTTCCGGCAGATCGCCACCCGGGAGCAGTGCCGCGAGCTGCTCGACTGCCTGTTCGCCGTCTCGGCGGCCGACGACTCGATCTCCGGGGTCGAGGAGGTGCAGATCCGCCAGATCGCCAGCGAGCTGACGCTCGAGCCGGCGGACCTCGCCGAGATCCGCGCCCGGTGGGCCGACAAGCGCTCGATCCTGCGCGGCCTTCGCGGCGGTTGATCGCAAATGGCCCAGGAGCCATGATCCGCGAGGTATGATGGGCCCCTCTGGTTGGTCGAGAAGAAACTCCTTGGAAAAAAGAGGTTGTCGATGGCGCGTCGGGATCGCGAAGGTGGTCGGAAAGCCGCGGGTTGCTTCTTGCGGGTGTTGCTGGTGCTGGTTCTCCTCATCGTCGCCGTGGGATTGTTCGCCGGGCTCTACTCCGGCGCGACCCCGAAGCTCACCGTCGAATCCGCCCTGAAGGGGATCGGCCGCCGGACGCCGATCCAGATCCGGATCGACGACCCACAGCGGGTCGAGAAGGTCCGCGTGGAGGTCGTCCAGAACCAGGACGTCAAGCCGGTGATGGAGAAGACCTTCGAGCCGCAGCCGGCGTGGAAGTTCTGGGGCTCGCCGCCGCCGGTGGTGCTCCGCGCCGACGTCGGCCGTGAAACCGTGCAGGGGCTGCGCTCCGGCGAGGCCACGGTGCGCGTCACGGCCGAGCGCGCCGGGTCGCTGTTCCGCCGGCCCAGCCCGGTGATCGAGGAGATCAAGCTGCCGGTGCGCCTGGCGCCGCCGACGCTGCAGATCTCCTCCAGCTTCCACTACGTCAACCAGGGGGGTTGCGAGGTGGTGGTCTACCGGGTGGGGGAGGGGGCGGTCCGCGACGGCGTGCAGTCGGGCGCCTGGTGGTTCCCGAGCTTCCCGATGCCGGGCAACGACCGGCAGATGCGCTTCGCCCTCTACGCCGTCCCCTACGACATGACGGACGCCTCGAAGGTCCGGCTGATCGCCGAGGACGAGGTGGGCAACCGGTCCGAGGCCGGGGTCGTCGACAAGTTCACGCCCCGCCCGATCACCACCGACACCATCCAGGCGACCGACGCCTACATGAACAAGGTCGTGCCGGAGATCATGGGGCAATCCCCCGAGGTCGCCGACCAGGGGGATCTGGTCAAGAATTACGTCGAGATCAACCGCAACCTGCGCAAGAAGAACGCCGCGACGCTGATCGACCTGGCTCACAAATCGGAGCCCCGGTTCCTCTGGACGCAGCCGTTCCAGCCGATGCGGAACGCCAAGATCACCGCCGCCTTTGCCCAGCGGCGGACCTACCTCCACAACGGCCAGTCGATCGACGTCGAGGACCATCTGGGGTTCGACATGGCCTCGGTGACCCACGACGCCGTGCCGGCCTCGAACGACGGCAAGGTGGTGCTGGCGCGCTTCTTCGGGATCTACGGCAACGCGGTGGTGATCGACCACGGCTACGGCCTGATGAGCCTCTACGGCCACCTGTCGCAGATCGAGGTCAAGGAGGGGCAGATGGTGAAGCGGGGGCAGGAGCTCGGCCGCTCAGGCCAGACCGGCCTCGCCGGCGGCGACCATCTCCACTTCACCATGCTGCTTCAGGGGCTGCCGGTCACCCCCGTCGAGTGGTGGGACCCGCACTGGATCCAGGACCGCATCGCCAGGAAGCTGGGCGCGGCACTCCCCTACAAGCCGTGAGGGAAAACCGCGGGTCGAGTCGCCTCGGCCCGCGGCCCGATCCGTGCCCTAGCAGGCGCAGATGGCGGTCAGGGGGCAGCAGATGTACCCGGAATGGGTGGTACAGAAGACCACGCGATCGCCGCTCGACGGGCAGATGGGATCGGCGGACGCGGTCGTCAGGGTGCTGGCCGCGGCGGCCGCCAGGGCGAATCCGAGGACGATCAGTTTCTTGCGCATGATGTTCTCCTGAGACAATGCAATTGACGGGGGCTCGGGGCGGCGGCTCCGCCCCGGCCTCCATCTAGTCAGGTGCGTTCAACCGCGCCGGGCGCTCTCTTTTCGATCCTCGGGTACTCTTGACTTCGTTAAAAGACGAAGTGCATCATTCAAAGCTGGTTCGCAATGCTTTTCGACCCAAAGGAGACAGCGATGAACAAGAAGGCGCCCAAAAAG
>DASWQX010000115.1:0-5853 GCA_036403495.1 Thermoanaerobaculia bacterium | reverse complement strand
CGGACGCCGAGCGGATCGTCGTCCTGTTCGTCCTCACCGGGGGAGGCAAGGCCTGGATCGACGACGTGTCGGTCACGGCGGTCGAGGGGGGGCGCTCGGGCTCCCTGCTCAACGCCGGCTTCGACGAGGGGGAGACCAGCGCGCAGCCGCCCGGCTGGTACTTCCCCTACGAATCGGTGCGCGCCGGCTATCACCTGCTGCTGCGGCGAGGGGAGGCCTGCCGGCACGGCGGCTGCGCCGAGTTGGCGAGCGACGAGATCGCGACGCCCCGCTTCCCACGGCCGGACGAGCCCCTGCAGGCCTACCTCGGCGGAGGAGTGACTGCCGCGGTACCGCTCGCTCTTTGGGCGGACGCGGCTGGGACCCTGCCGCATTCGGCGCCTACCGCCGGACCCTGGTCGGGAGTCGATCCCGTGGCCGACACCCGTGCGGCGCGCTTGGCGGCAGTGGCGCTGATCTGGGGGATTCAGCAGCACTTTCATCCCACCCTCGACCCGGTCAGTCCGGACTGGAACGCAGCCCTGCCGGCCGCTCTCGAAGGCGCGGCGCAGGCCGTGGACCGGGAGTCCTTCCGCAGCGTCCTGCGCCGGCTCCTGGTGCCTCTCCGGGACTCCTGGACCGTGGCGGTGAGCCGGCGCGACGATCCGCCAGCCGCCGTCCTGCCGGTCTCCTGGGCCTGGGTGGAGGACCGCTTGGTGATCCTGGGAGCTGGCGCGGGCACCGGGCTCCGCCCCGGCGACGTCGTCCTCACTGTCGACGGCCGGCCGGCGGCGACGGTCCTGGCCGAGACCGAGGCGCCGGTCTCCGCGCCCGCCGCCGCCCGTCGCCCGCTCGCCCTCGACCTGCTGGCTACGGGAGTGGCCGGCTCGCGGATGGACCTGGGGATCGGGCGTGCCGGCGCCGCTCCGATCCAGGTGACGCTGGTTCGCGCGCTTGCCGAGCCCCCTGCGGACACACCGCTGCCCGCCGTGGCCGAGCCCCGGCCCGGCGTCGTCTATGTGGACCTGCGGCGGATCGAGGACGCGGAGCTGGAGACGCTGCTGCCGCGCTTGGCGGCGGCGCGCGGGATCGTCTTCGACCTGCGCGGACGGAGCCGGGTGTCGACCCTGCTGCTCTCCCATCTGGCCGAGCGCACGGCGCAGAGCGCCACCTGGCAGATTCCGGTCGTGATGCTTCCGAATCACCGCGAGGTGGAATGGATGTCCACTTTCTGGACGATCGATCCGAAGGCGCCCCGGCTGCGCGCCAAGGTGGCGTTCCTCACCGATGGGCGCACCCTCCACTTCAGCGAGACTCTGCTGGCAATGGTGGCGCACTACCGCTGGGCCGAGATCGTCGGCGAGCCCTCCGGCGGCGACAACGGCAGCCTCAACCGGAGCACGCTGGCGGGCGGCTGGACCGTGTCCTGGAGCGGCCAGCGCACCCTCAAGCACGACGGCTCGCCCTGGCATGGCGTCGGCGCCGAGCCCACCGTGCCGGCCTCTCGAACCGTCCGGGGAATCGCCGCCGGCCGCGATGAAGTCGTGGAGCGCGCCGTGGAGGTGGTGGCGGCGCCCCGGCAGCCGTGATCGATCCGCCGGAAATCCTTTACATCGACGCGTCCTGCACGATCTCCCAGCCGTCGCCGTGCCGCCGTAGCACGAGGAGAGTCAGCCCCTCGGCCGTCTTCTTGTCCGGCTGATCTGGATAGGCGAGACGCCAGCGGGCGGCGACCGACAGGCCGTGGACGCGGCTCGGCCGGGCATCGCCGAGCGCCGTGAATTCGGCGCCCTGGGCGGGGCGCGCCTCGAGGATCTCCAGCGTCAGCGCCCCCATCGCCTTCTGGTCCGGATAGCGGCGGCGGTAGCGCTCCAGCACCTGCTGCCTTCCCTGCGTGAGGCCGGTGGGGGAGAGGAACGAGGCGTCCTCGGCGTAGACCGACGTAAAGGTTTCCAAGTCGCCGCGGTTCCAGGCGTCGGACTGCGTCTTGAGCAGCGCCTCCACGGCGGTCCGGGCGTCGCCGGCGCGGCGGAGGGCGGCGCGGCGGTCCCAGAGGCCGAAGCCGGAGGGGCCGACGTAGCGCGGGGCCTCGGCGAACGCGGCGTCGCCCAGCACCTCGTCGGCCGAGGCGAAGCGGTAGCCGCGCGCTTCGAGCCAGGTGAACAGGCGGTCCCACTGCGCGGCGCCGACTTCGTTGGCGTGAAGGAGGAGGATCTGCGGCACCGGCCGGCCGGCGATCCGATCTCCCCGGGCCTCCTGATCGCGGACCTCGACGCGGAGCGCCGCCTGATAGTCCTCCGCGACCTCCGCCATCGCCCTCTGATCTCCCTGCCGCCGCGCCTCGACCCAGGGCTTTTCGAAATCCCAGTCCTGATCGTCGATCGTCACCGGCAGGCTGCGCTGGCCGGAGCGGCCGAGATAGGCGCGCACGGCGTCGAGCTTGGCCGCCGTCTCCCCCTCGTCGAGGAACGGATAGCGGAAAAAGCGGACATTGCTATGTCCGCCCTCTTTAGAAAGGAAATCCGCCAGCCCCGTCCGTCCGGCCTCGACGTCGGCGATGTAGGCGTCGGCCGCCGTCTTGGTCAGATCGGGATGGCTGGCCGAATGGTTGCCGAGCTCATGCCCGGCGGCCAGCCAGCGGCTCAGGATCGTCCGGTCGGCGTCGCTCTTCACGCTCCCCCAGATCACCAGCCCCACGGCGTGGACGTGATGCTTGGCGAGCGCCACGAGCAGGCCGCCGGTGATCCGTTCCCGCTCGGCGGGATCGGTATGAAGCTCGCCCCCGGCGACCGGCAGGTCGTCCACGGAGATCAGAAGCGGGCGCTTGGGCGGCTCGCCGCCGCCGGCGCCGGCGCCGCCCGCTCCGCGCAAAGCGGAGCCGGCGAGCAGGACGAGCGCGGTGGCGGCGAGGGCGGTCGCAAAATTCGTCGGGCTTTGCCTCATGGGAGAGGCATGCTATCGCAAGCCGGCGCTCCTACCGGGCGGTCCTACCGCCCGCGGTGCCGCGCCGCGAAGGCGGAAGGGCGCTCTCCGTAGCGCTCGTGGAAGGCGTTGGAGAAGTGGGCGACGCTCTTGAAGCCGACGGCGTAGGCGATCTCGCTCACGGCGCCGGCGCCGGCGCGCAGGAGCTGCTCGGCGCGCTGGAGGCGGAGCGAGCGGATCAGGCTGGAGGGGGTCTCGCCGGTCAGCGAGCGGAGCTTGCGGAGGAGGTAGGAGCGGTCGCAGGCCATGGCCTCGGCGAGCCCCTCGACCGTCAGCTCGGAATCGCCGAGGCGCTCTTCCACCAGCGCCTGCACCCGGGCCAGGAACGATTCGTCGGCCGAAGTCACGTTCACCTCCGAGACGCGCAGCGGCTGCGGCGGCCGGGTCTCGAAGCGCGCCAGGATGCGCTTGCGGGAGGCGATCAGGTTGTCCACCCGCGCTTTGAGCTCGCGCGGATCGAAAGGTTTTACCAGGTAGTCGTCCACCCCCTCGCGCAGACCCTTCATCCGGCTTTCGGTCGACGCGCGGGCGGTGAGCAGGATGACGGGGATGAACTCGAGCTCCGGGTCCTCCCGCAGGGCGCGGAAGAGGGCGCTGCCGTCCATGCCGGGCATCATCAGATCGCTGACCACCAGGTCGGGCACGAAGCGCCGCGCCTGCTTCAGGCCTTCGGCGCCGTCCGCCGCCTCCAGCACCCGGTAGGTGGGCTCCAGATGCCGGCGGATGTAGGCGCGGGCGTCCGGATGATCGTCCACCACCAGGACGGTGGTGCGATCGGTCTCGCGGTCGAAATCCTCCAGGCCATAGGGGCGCATCGGCTCGTCCGGCGTCTCGGCGGGGATGGCGAGGGCGCCGAGCTGGCGCTTCTCGCGGTCCCGCGGCTCGCCGTCCGGCGTTCCGGCGGGGATGGGATCGCGGTCGCGCCGCAGGGTGACGGTGAAGCAGGCGCCCTTCCCTTCGGTGCTCTCGACGGCGATCGCGCCGCCGTGGAGCTCGGCCAGTTGCCGCGCCAGGGCGAGGCCGATGCCGGCGCCCGGCCAGCGGCGCTCGGTGGTCGCCTCGACCTGGTAGAAGCGCTCGAAGATCCGCTCCAATTGAGCGGCGGGGATGCCCGGCCCGCTGTCGCGCACGGCGATCTCGACCCGATCCGGCAGGGCCGTGACCGCGACCTCGACCCGGCCGCCGCGCGGCGTGAACTTCAGGGCGTTGCCGAGCAGGTTGTCGAACACTTTCTCGATCTGGACCTCGTCGATCCGGACCTCGACCGGCTCGGCCGGCGCCGCCAGCGAGAGCTCGATCCCCCGCCGTTCGGCCAGCGGGAGGAAGGCCTCGACGCGCTGGCGCAAGGCCGCCGCGATGTCGCCGCGGCGCAGCCGCAGCATCAGGCGTCCGGCGCTGAGGCGCGCGACGTCGAGGAGCTGATCGACCAGGCCGAGCAGCCGCTGGGCGTTGCTCAGCGCCACCTGCACCTGCTCGGCGACCTCCTCGCGCAGCGGCCCGAAGCGGCCGTCGAGCGCGTCCTGCAGGGGGCCGAGGGTGAGGGTGAGCGGCGTCCGCAGCTCGTGCGAGACGTTGGCGAAGAACTGCGACTTGAGGCCGTCGAGCTCGCGGAGCTGTTCGGCCTGGCGGGCGATGGTGGCGGTGCGGTCCTCGACCATCCGCTCGAGCTGCCGCCGGCGGACCCGCTGGCGGGCGCCCCAGGCGCGGAAGAGCCCAACGGCCGCCGCGCAGGCGAGCGCCGCGCAGAGCAGCCGGAACCAGCCGGTCTCGTAGAAGCGGGGGACCACCTCGACCGGAATCGTCGCGGTCTTGCTCCAGCCGCCGTCCGGGCCCGCGGCCTGCACCTCGAATTGATACTTGCCCGGCGGCACCTGAGTGAACGCCGCCTCACGGCGGCCGCCGGCCTCGATCCAGTCGCGGTCATAAGGGGTGAGCCGGAAGCGGAAGCGCTGGCGCTCCGGGGCGAGGAACGAGGGGGCGGTGAATTCGACGGCGAAGCTGCGCCGCGGCGGCAGCAGGCGGATGGCGCGGCCGACGGGGGCCTCCTCCTCGCCGAGCCGCAACCCCTCGATGTAGACCGGTGGCGGCGGGATGGCGCGCAGCAACTCGCTGGGGTCGAGACGGACCAGCCCGGCCTGGGTCGGGAACCAGATCCGGCCCTGGCGGTCGCGCAGGCCGGCGTCCTGCACGCTACCGTTGGCCTCGCGCACGGCCATGCCGTCGCGCTCGGTGTAGAGGACGGCGGGCAGGCGGGGGAGCCGGCCGTCGGCCACCGCGTCGAGGTCGGCCAGGCGGGCGCGGAAGATGCCGTCGTTGCTGCTCATCCAGAGGTTGCCGAGGCCGTCGGCCACGATCTGATGGATGCCTCGGGACGGCAGCCCCTGGCGGGTTCCGACCTGGGCAATACGAGGATTCCCGCGCTCGTCGATCGATGCGGTATCGATGCGGCTCAAACCCCGGTTCTCGGTGCCGATCCAGAGGCGCCCCTTGGGGGCGATCCAGAGCGATCGCACGAGGTCGCTGGCGAGCCCCTGGCGTTGAGTGATCGAGGTGAACTTCCCGGCCGCGTAACGGATCACGCCGCCGCCGTTGGTGCCGATCCAGAGCGTGCCGTCCGGCGTCTCCCGGATCACCCGGATCCAGGGGAAGGGGAGGCCGTCCGCCGCGCGCAGCCAGCGCCAGAGTCCCCCCTGGGCGAGCGGCTGGCGGTGGAAGAGCCCGTCCTCGGTGCCAACCCAGAGGCCGCCCCGCGAATCCTCGAAAATCGCCGCGGCGGCCCGGTTCCGGAGCCGCTCGTCGCCGGCGGGTGTGAAGCCGCCGGGACCCTGCGCGTAGAGGCCGCGCGAGGTGCCCACCCAGAAGGTGCCCTCCCGGTCGCGCAGGAACGCGAAG
>DASWQX010000114.1:0-3033 GCA_036403495.1 Thermoanaerobaculia bacterium | reverse complement strand
AGAGCAGGCCGGCCAGCCGCGCCGGCTCGAGGCTGTAGGCGAAGACGTCGTGCGTCTCGTCTGCCGCCCGCATGCTGCGGCCGGTGAACTCGAGGACCGGCAGGAGCTGCGCCGCCGCCAGCGCCGCCGCCAGGGCCGCCTCCAGCTCGGCCGCGAGGTCCGCCAGGATCGGCGCCTGGAACAGCGTCCGCACGGGGACCTCGATCCCCAGCGCGTGGCGCAGGCGGGTGGCCACCTGGGTGGCGAGGAGCGAATGGCCGCCGAGCGCGAAGAAGTCGGCGGACCGGGAGACCCGTGGCAGGCCGAGCAGCTCGCCCCAGATCCCCGCGATCAGCTCCTCGGTGGGCGTCCGCGGCGGCATCGCCACCGCTGGCTCGGAGGCCGCCGGGTCCGGCACCGGCAGGCGGCCGCGGTCGAGCTTGCCGTGCGCGGTCAGCGGCAGGGCCTCGAGGATCACGAAGGCGGAGGGCACCATGTAGGCGGGCAGGCGGGCGGCCAGGAGATCGCGCAGGAGAGCGGGGCTGAGCCCGCCGGTCTCCGGCACGCAATAGGCGACCAGCCGCTTCTCCCCCTGGGGATCGCCGGCCGCGGCCACCGCCGCCTCCCGCACCCCCGGAAGCGCGGCGAGCTGGGCCTCGATCTCGGCGGGCTCGACGCGGAAACCGCGGATCTTGACCTGCCGGTCGGTGCGGCCGAGGAACTCCAGGGTGCCGTCGGCCAGGTAGCGCACCAGGTCGCCGGAGCGGTACCAGCGCCGGCCGCCGTGCTCGACGAAGCGCTCGGCCGTCAGCTCCTGGCGGCGGAAGTAGCCGCGCGCCACCCCGGGGCCGCCGATCCAGAGCTCCCCAGGCACGCCGAGGGGAGCGTCCCCCCACCGGTCGGCCACCCGCATCCGGGCGCCGGCGAACGGGCGGCCGATCGGGGTCCTCTCCGGCTGCCCCTGACGCGGGACGGAATGGCGGGTGCAGACGATCGCCGCCTCGGTCGGGCCATAGAGGACGGCCAGCTCCGCCGCCGGGAAGGCCCGGCGCAGCTCGGCCAGCAGCTCGGGAGGGACCAGGTCGCCGCCGGTGAACAGCGTCCGCAGGGCGCCGAAGCGCTCCGGCCCGGCGGCCCGCGCGCCGGCCGCGATCTGGCGCATCAGGCCGGGCACCGCGTGCAGCCGGGTCGCCCGCGCGACGGCGGCGAGGAGGACCGCGGGTTCCAGCAGATCCTCCTCGGCCAGGATCTCGCAGGCGCCGCCGGCGAGCAGCGGCGCGAAGAGCTCGAGCAGCGCGATGTCGAAGGAGAAGCGCGCCAAGTGGGGCATGCGGTCCCCGGGGCCGAAGCCGAAGCGCTCCTGAAAGGCGCTGAGCGCCGCTGCGAGGCTGCCGTGCTCGACCATCACCGCCTTCGGCAGGCCGGTCGTCCCCGAGGTGTAGATCAGGTAGGCGAGGTCCACGGAGCGGGGGGGCGCACCCGCCGGCGCTCCCTCCAGGCGGCTGGAGGAATCCGCCAGATCGAGGAGCCGGATCCCGGCCGGCAACTCCAGGGGCAGGGCGCCACGGTGGATCAGCACCGCGGGCTCGGCATCCGCCAGCAGGGCGGCGAGCCGCTCGGGGGGCGAGCCCGGATCGAGCGGCAGGCAGGCCCCCCCCGCCTTCCAGGCGGCGAGCAGCGCGACCGGCATGTCGGCCGTGCGGCCGAGCAGCAGGGCCACCCGCGACTCGGGAACGACTCCGAGACCGCGCAGGCGCCGCGCCAGCCCGTCGGCCCGGCGATCCAGCCCGGCGAAGGTGAGCGGCTCGCCACCCACGACGATGGCCAGGGCCTCCGGGGTCCGCGCGGCCTGCGCGGCGAAGCGCTCCGGCACCGTCCAGCCGGGGAGGGGAAACACCGTGTCGTTCCATTCGGCCGCCGCCTGGTGGCGCGCCGCCGGGCTGAGCACCGGCAGGGCCGAGAGGGGGAGCGACGGCGTGGCGGCCGCCGCCGAGATCTGGAGGGCGAGCAGCTCGCACAGCCGCTCGGCGGTGGCCGGATCGAACAGGTCGGCATCGTGCTCCAGCGAGCCCGCGAGCCCGTCGGGGCCGTCGAACAGCGACAGCATCAGGTCGTAGCGGGCGTTGCCGTCGTAGGCGTCCACCCCCTCGAAGGTCACCCCCGGGAGGACGGCCGCCGCAGCAGCCTGCGTGTCGAGCACCTGGACCAGCGTCTGGATGACCGGCGCGCGGCTGGTGTCGCGCTCGGGCTGGATCGCCTCGACCAGCTTGCCGAACGGCAGGTCCTGGTGCGCGTAGGCGCCCAGGGCCGCCTGGCGCACCCGCGCCAGCAGATCGCGGAAGGGGGGATCGCCGGCGAGGTCGATGGCGAACGGGACCTGGGTGAGGAAGGTCCCGATCACCGGCTCGATCTCCGGCCGGTTGCGGTTGGCGTTGTTGGCGCCCAGGATCAGCCGGTCCTGGCCGGAGAGGCGATGGAGCAGGGCGGCCATCGCGGCCAGCACCGCCATGAAGAGCGTCGCCCCCTCCCCTCGCGCCAGGGTGCGCAGCGCCGCGGAGAGCGCCGGCGAGAAGCTCAGCGTGCGCCGGCCGCCCCGCATCCGCATCACCGCCGGGCGCGGCCGGTCGGTGGGGAGCTCCAGCGCGAGGGGGAACCCCGCCAGCGCCTCCCGCCACCAGCTCTGGAGGTCCGCCAGCACCTCCCCCTGGAGCCACTCGCGCTGCCAGACCGCGAAGTCGGGATAGTGCACGGGGGGCGCCGGCAGCTCGGGAGCCCGGCCGGCCGCGAAGGCGGCGCAGAGGGCGGCCATCTCGGCCCAGACGATCTGGAAGGAGAGGAAATCGACCACCAGATGGTGAGCCGTCAACAGGCAGACGTGGTCGCGCGGACTGAGCCGGATCAGGCTCGTCCGCACCAGCGGACCGCGTTCGAGGTCGAAGGGCGCGGCGGCGTCCTCGCCGACCAGGCGCAGGGCCTCCGGCTCACGCCGCTCCTCCGGCAGGCCCGCGAGATCGACTAGGGCGAGCCGCTGCCGCCGCGCGGCAGCCACCCGCT
>DASWQX010000113.1:0-4901 GCA_036403495.1 Thermoanaerobaculia bacterium | reverse complement strand
ACTTGTGCGAGCGGGTCAGGCGCAGGGACGCCTTCCAGAGCCCGTCCGTCACCCAGGCGGTGATCGGCCCGCCGCTGGTGAGGCGCAGGGTGGTCCACAGAACGTCGTAGATCGTGACGAGCAGGACGAGGATGCCAAGGATTCCAAGCAGGATTCGCAATGCCGCGGCCGCTCCTTCCTTCGGGGCGACGCAGCACGCGACGTGCCATTTACACCTTGTTGGCCCTTAATGCCGCCAAGGGATAATGCGTCCCCCGCCAATCGATGCCGCCGCGCCAGAGAGTGAGCAGGGTAGCCCGCCAGAGGATGTAGAGGAAGAGCATCGTCGCCAGCGGGAACCCGATCCCGTGCCAGCGGCGCACGCCCGCGAGCGGCGCGTTGATCCAGCAGAGAGCGAGAAGGGTGAGCACGCTCGCCAGGTTCAGCCAGCGGGTTGCGCCGGAGACCAGAATCGACGGCACGAAGATCGCCACGAAGGGCCAGACGAAGACCGCGAGCTGGATCGCGGTGGCGCCGACGACCGCGCGGACGCGGTAGTCCACCCCCGAGAAGGCGTTCTTCATCAGCCCCTGGATCAGCTCGCGGACCGAGGCGTACCACTCCACCCGCAGCGCTCCCTGGCCGAAGACGAACTCCGAGCGGAAGCCGCGGGTCTTGAGCAGCTTGCCGAGCTTGAGGTCGTCGTCCGGCCGCATGGCGATCGCCCGGTGCCCGCCGGCGGCGCGGTAGGCCGCGGCGCGGACCAGATTGAAGGCGCCGATGCCGACGTGGTGGGGGCTCTTCGGGTCCTTCACCTTCCAGGGCTTGGTGAACAGGGCGAAGAAGAGCGAGAAGGCGCCGATGAACAGCTCGAACAGCACGCTCGGCCGGGCGATCTCGGGCGAGGCGGTCAGGTGGTCGAGCCCGTCCTTCACCATCGCGCCCACGGCTCGCCGGAGCGCCGAGGGCTCGAAGACGACGTCCGCGTCGGTGAACAGCAGGAAGTCGCCGGTCGCCTTCTCCGCGCCCAGCCAGAGCGCGTGGTTCTTCCCCAGCCACCCCGGCGGCAACTCGCGCACGTGGACCACCCGCAGCCGCGGCTCCACGGCCGCCAAGCGGTCGAGGATCTCTCCGGTCCGATCCGTCGAGCGGTCGTCCACGACGTCGATCTCCAGGTTGTCGTAGTCGAGGGCGAGCACCGAGCGCAGCGCCTCCTCCAGGTTCCGCTCCTCGTTGCGCGCCGGGATCAGGATCGACACCCGCGGCAGCGGCCCGGCGAGCGGCGGCAGGCCTCTGAGGAACCGGATCGACCGGTTGCCGCGCAGGATCTGGACCGCGGTGGCGACGTGGAGGAGGAGGGTCGCGAGGGCGAGGAGAAGGAAGAGGAGGGCCGCCACTTCCCCCTACCGCCAGCGGAAGATCTTCAGCGCCACCCCGAAGCTCGCGAGGCCCCAGGCGGCGAGGATGGCGAGTTGGGGGGCGATGGCGGCGAGTCCGTGGCCTTCGGTCATGATCCCGCGCAGGGCCTGGTTGAGCGCGGTCAGCGGCAGGGCCTTGATGATCGGCTGCGCGACGTCCGGGAAGCGCTCCGAGGAGAAGAAGACCCCCGAGAGGATCCACATCGGCATCAGCACCAGGTTGGCGAGGCCGCTCGCGCCCTCGATCGTCTTCGTCCGCGCGGCGATCAGCAGGCCGATGCCGCAGAAGGTCATCGCGCCCAGCAGGCTGGTGAGGAGGAGGAGCAGGAGCGGTCCCCGCACCGCGACGCCGAAGAAGATCCAGCCGATCCCCACCAGGACGACCAGCTCGGGGAGCAGGAAGACCAGGCGGCCGAGAATCAGGGAGAAGAGGTACTGGCCGCGGTGCATCGGCGTCGCCACCAGCCGCTTGAGGATGCGCCGGCTGCGCGCGTTGGTCACCCCGAAGGCGAGGCTCCAGACGCCGGTGCCCATCAGGTTCATCCCCAGCAGCCCGGGGATCAGGAAGTCGATGTAGCGGGAGCCCTTTTCCGTTACCTTCTGAGCGCTGACCGCCATCGCGTCCCGCCGTCCCGCCGCCCGCTGCAGGGCGTCCTCGGCCTCCAGGCGGGCCATCCGCGAATCGGGACGCGTCTCGTCGAAGTGGAAGACCACCGGCGGCCCTGCCTCCACCAGCAGCGAGATCTTCCCCGTGCGCAGCGCCTCCTTCCCCTCGACCGGCGCAAAGGCGCGGGCGATCAGGCCCGGCGCGGGTTTCAGCGCGGCCAGCGTCCGCGCCGCGCCGGGGTCGGCCGGGCTCGCCGCCACCACGCCGACCGGGATCTGGTCCGGCCCCTTGGCGCGGAACGCGAAGCCGAGCGCCACCGCCAGGAGCATCGGGAACGCGAAGACCCAGAACAGCGCCTCCGGCTCGCGCAGGAACTCCTTCATCCGCACCGTCGTCATTTCGAGCAGGGGGTAGTAGCGGCGGTTCATTCGATTCGATCCTCGCGTTCAATCTTCGCGCAGCGCCCGGCCGGTCAGCGAGACGAACAGATCCTCGAGCGTCGCCCGGTGGGTGGAGAGGTTCACCAGCTTCGCCCCCGAGCTCTCGATCCGGTCGAGCAGCACCGGCACCGTCTCGGCCAGCGAGTTCACCGGCAGCGACCAGTTCGGCCCCCGCCGGTGCGGCTCGGTGACGCCGGGCAGCGCGCGCAGCGTCGCCTCGTCGATCTCCGGCTCGGATGCGAACTCGATGACGTTCGCCGCGTGCAGCGAGCTGATCAGGTCGGGGGGCGTCCCCTGCGCGATGACTTTGCCGCGGTCGACGATCGCTACCCGGTCGCAGAGGCGCTCGGCCTCGTCCATGTAGTGGGTGGTGAGCAGCACCGTGCCGCCGTGGGAGCGGAACTCCATGACGATCTGCCAGAGCTGGAGCCGGCTCTGCGGATCGAGCCCGGTGGTCGGCTCGTCGAGGAAGAGCACCTCGGGGTCCCCCACCAGCGCGCAGGCCACCGCCAGCCGCTGCTTCTGGCCGCCCGAGAGCTTGCCCACCCGGGCGTCCCGCTTCTCGTCGAGAGAGAGCTGGGAGAGCACCGCTTCCGGGTCCCGCCCGCGCTTGTAGAACGAGCGGAACAGGCGCACCGTCTCGCCCACGGTCAGCTTCTCGGTGAGCTGCGTCTCCTGGAGCGAGATGCCGAGCCGCTCGCGCAGGCTGGCGCCGTCCCGCGCCCAGGTCGTGCCCAGGACCTCCACCTCGCCGGCGTCCGGCTCGGTGAGCCCCTCGAGGATCTCGATCGTCGTCGTCTTGCCCGCGCCGTTGGGCCCGAGCAGGCCGAAGCACTCGCCGCGCGCCACCTCCAGGTCGAGGCCGTTGACGGCGGTCACGTCCGCGTAGCGCTTGACCAGGCCGCGGCAGCGGACGGCGGTGTCGGTGCGCGGTGAGACGGTGGGCTCGGAGGTCGTCGGTTGGGAAAGCATGGGCGCGCCAGTATATCCGGCCCTACACCGGCTTGAAGATCGCCGCCCAGGCCGCGATCCCGCCCAGCAGCGGCAGCAGCCACCAGAGCAGCGTGGTGAGCTGCGGCGCCCGCCGGATCAGCACGATGACGCCGCCGAGCACCAGCCAGACCGCCACTTTGATCCAGAGCCAGAGCGGCCACGCGCCCGGATTCGGCAGCCCCAGCTTCGCCGCCGTGCCGAAGCCGGCGATCAGCACCAGGATCAGCGCGATGCCGTGCGTGAGGCCCGCCAGCTTGCGCTCCCCGCGCTCCACCGCCGCGCGCGACGCGAGCATCAGGGCCCCCAGCGATGTGAACACGAACAGCACCCCGAGAATGTGGATCACCTTGTACGCGGCGTAACTCATCGTGGAGCCCCTCCAGGGAAGAATAGGATGCGGCCGATCATAGCTCGTATGATCCCGCGCATGGCCCTCCTCTGCGGCATCGACCTCGGCTCCTTCCGCTCCGCCAGCTACGTGGCCTGGCTGGAGGACGGCCAGTTCGTCCTCGACGAGTACGTGGCCAGCGCTGAGCACCCTCTCCCGTCCTCGCCGGGGGGCTGGCCGCCGTCCTTTACCGGCATCGACGCGCCGCAGGGTCTGCCGCGCCCCGGCGAGCGTTCCCGCCAGGCGGACCTCCTCGCGAACGCGCCGACCCGGGTGCTGCCGCGCGACCGCGCCGAGCTCACCGGCTGGCGGCTCTACCGCCCCTTCGTCGAAGCGGGCGTGGAGCTCTTCTGGTCGATCCACGAGCGGGAGCTGGCTTCCATCCTCGGCCTCGTCCCCGTGCCGGGACGCGACGGCATCGTCTTCGAGACCTACCCCCGCTACACCCTCCTCCAGCTCTGGGGCGAGCGCCCACCCTCGAAGCGGAATGATCCGGCCGCCTACATCGATTTCGTCTGGACCCGCCTGCGCGCCGCCGGCTACACCTGCGACGACCCCATCACCCGCCCCGACCACGTCGACGCCATGCTCTGCGCCCTCGCCGCCGAAGCCTGCCTCCAGTCCGACGATCTGCCCGCCGGCACCGTCGGCCTACCCCCCGTCGCCGATCCGGGGGAGCGGGTGCTGCGGGAAGGGTTCATCGTGGCGCCGGGGCGGCAGAGCGACTCGCAATCCTGGTAAAATAGTTCCACTGGTGAGAATTCTGAAGTGCGGAGTAGCGGCGTTTGAGGTCGCAATTTGCGACCTCAAGTTTTCCCCTGGAGGAGGGCGAATGGCGCAGAGCACCCGGAAGCGGGCCAAGCAGGGCGAAGCCGTGCCGGAACCCGCTGTCGCGGTTATCCCGGTGGAGCGGGTAGAACGTCGCATCCTGTTGATTCGAGGAGAGAAGGTGCTACTGGACGCCGACCTGGCAGATCTTTATGGAGCCACCACCAAGCGCCTGAACGAGCAGGTCCGGCGCAACCAGGACCGCTTCCCGGCGGACTTCATGTTTCGGCTCACATCGGAGGAGTTTG
>DASWQX010000112.1:0-5471 GCA_036403495.1 Thermoanaerobaculia bacterium | reverse complement strand
ATTCGCGTTCGTACCGGAGAGGACTGCTACAATCCTAACGGTTCACGCCCGACCCGACAACAGAATGCTCCCCGATTCCTCCCCGCCCAAGGGGCCCACCGACCGCCGGATCCTCGCCGTGGAGGACGATCCGGACCTCCTGCGCCTGATCCGCCGGGAGCTGGAGGACGCTGGGTTCACCGTCTGGGCGTGTGCCTCGGCCGAGGAGGCGCTCGGCGTCATCGACCGCCGGGGGCTGCCCCACCTGGTGCTGGTCGACATCCTCCTCCCCGGGCTCGACGGCATGGCCCTCGCCCGCCGGCTGCACGAATGGAGCGACCTGCCGATCGTCATGCTCACCTCGGTCGACGAGGAGGACACCGTGGTCCACGCCATCGAGCGCTTCGCCGAGGACTACATCCGCAAGCCCTTCAACCCGCGCGAGATGGTGGCGCGGGTCGAGCGGGTGGTCCGCCGCATCGGCGACTTCGCCTACGTCCTGCAGCCGGTGGTGCGGGTGGACGACGCCCTGTCGGTCGACTTCGCCCAACAGCGGGCGGTGCTCGCCGACCGCGAGGTGGCGCTGACCTCCACCGAGACCAAGCTCCTCTACGTCCTCCTGCGCAACGCCGGCCGGGTGGTGGCGACCGGCTTCCTGCTGCGCCGGCTCTGGCCTTCGGACGAAGTGTTCGAGGACACCCTGCGCGTCCACGCCCACCGGCTCCGCTCGAAGATCGAGCCCGAGCCGTCGCGACCCCGCTACGTGGTGACCGAGCGCGGCGCGGGCTACCGTTTCCCGCTGGCGTCGTGACCATGCCGAGGCTGCCGCGCCTGCGGCTCCTCACCCGCGTCGCCCTGGCGCTCGGCGCGGTCGGGCTGCTGCCGCTCGCCATCTCCTACTTCGGCCTGGTGGGAGTCAACCGCGAAGCCCTGTTCAACCAGGTGCTCGACACCCACGCCCTGGCGGCGCGCACAGCCGCGGCGCGGGTCGAGGCGTTCCTCGACACCCGCCTGTCGCTGGCCCGCGGGGTGGCGGCCAACCGGGCGCTCGCCGATCCCCGCTCGCCGGCGACGCAGGAGCTCCTCGCCGGCAGCCTGCAGGCGTGGTCGGACCTCGGCGTCGAGGCGGTAGCGGTGGTCAACGCCGCTGGCGAGGAGGTGGTGCGGGCGCAGCTCAAGGGGGCCTCCCCGGAAGTCGCGCGGGCGCTCCGGCCGGCCGGCGCCGCCACGGCCGCTCCGGTCGCGGTCGTGCCGGACAGCAAGCCGCCGGTGCTCCGCATCGCCGCGCCGCTCCCCGGCGGGACCGGCTCCCTGGTCCTCGCCTGTAACGCCGCCCCACTCGCCGGCGTCGCCGATCCCGAGGAGCTGGGGGGGGAGGCCGAGCTCGCCGTGGCCGACCGCGGCGGCCGGGTGGTGGTGGGGGACGCCCGCTCCCTCGCTCCCTTCCCCCAGGCGCTGATCGACGCCGCCCTCGCCGGCCGGGTGGCCGGCGCCGGGCGCTTTCAGGGGCGCGGCGGCGAGGAGGTGCTCGGCGCCTATGCACCGGTGCCGGTGGCCGGGTGGGCCGTGCTCTCCAGCCAGCCGGCCCGGGTGGCCGAGGCGGTGGCGGGGCGGCTGCGGCGGCGCTCGCTGCTGGCGCTGGCGGCGGCCCTGCTGCTGATCGCCCTGCTGCTCGCCGCGGCCTGGGCCGCCGTGGTGCGGCCGATCCGCGACCTCGCCCGCGAGCAGCGGCAGCTCGCCGGCGCCCTGCCGGCGCCCACCGGACGGGACGAGATCGACGACCTGCGGCGGAGCTTCGAGGCGCTGCGCCGCGGCCTCGACGAGCGGCGGGCGCTCGACGACGTCTTCCTCGGCCGCTACCAGGTCATCGAGCTGCTGGCCACCGGCGGCATGGGCGCCGTCTTCCGCGGCTGGGACCCCAAGCTCCGGCGCGCGGTGGCCCTGAAGACCCTGCGGCTGAGCGGCGACCTACCCCCCGAGAAACGAGCCCAGCGCATCGAGCAGCTCGTCAACGAGGCGGTGACCGTGGCCCGCTTCAGCCACCCCAACGTGGTCGCGGTCTACGACGTCGAGGACGCGCCCGCCGGAGCCTACATCGCCATGGAGCTGGTGGTGGGCGTGAGCCTCGAGCGCCTGCTCCTGCACCGCGGCCGGCTGCGCCCCGACGAGGTCATCCCGCTCGGCGCCGCCATCGCCCGCGGCCTCGGCGCCGCCCACGCCCGCGACATCGTCCACCGCGACGTCAAGCCGGCCAACGTCATGCTCGGCCGCGACGGCTCGATCAAGGTGACCGACTTCGGCATCGCCGACCTGATCGCCTCGTCGGCCAAGGCGGAGGGGCTGGTCTTCGGCACCCCGGGCTACCTCCCCCCCGAGGCGCTGCAGGGGAGCGGCCACGACCGCGCCGGCGACCTCTTCGCCCTCGGCGTGGTGCTGTTCGAATCGCTCTCCGGCCTCAAGCCGTTCGGCGGTCACGAGGTCTCGGACGTGATCCAGAACACCCTCTTCGGCTCTGTCCGCCCGCTCCGCGCCCGCGTCCAGGGGGACCTCCCCGACGAGCTCGAATCGCTCGTCCTGCAACTGCTCGACCGCGACCCCCTCCACCGCCCCTCGAACGCCGACGCGGTGGCCGCTGAGCTCGACCGCCTCGCCGCCGAGCTGGGGCTGCGCTGGAAGCTCGAGGAGAGCTCCTCCCCCCCCGGCACCGGCGAAACCCCCGCCTACACCGAGCTCACCCTGGAAGCGCAGTGGATGCCGACCACGCGCCTCGCGACCGAGCGGGTGAAGGCAGGGTAGGGGGAGCCCCTCATCACCCCGGCCCTCTTCTCCCAGCCCTCCACCCGCCCTTCCGGGGAGAAGAGGGAGAAAAGCAAAAGCAACTCACATCCTGTCGCTGGAAATCGTCTTTAGCCCCTCTCTCCCCGGCAGGGTGGGTGGAGGGCTGGGAGAGAGGGGTTGGGGAGTGAGGGGCCCGCCCCGAAGGGGCGAGGGGTTCACCCCGAGTCAGCCCCCCTGCCGCAGCGTGATCTCCTTCTTGCTGACGTTCCCCACCAGGTCCCAGGCCTCCACCTCCAGCACCACGCGGTCCTGCTCGGTGCGGGTGTGGAAGATCAGGCGGTCGACGCCCGCTCCGGCGTCCTCTGCCGCCACCCAGAGGATGCGCTTCTCGCCGAGCCGGGTCTCCTTGCCGTCGGCCTCCAGGGTGGTCGACGGCGCCACGAAGAAGGCCTGCGGGTGGTCGCTGGTGACGGTGACCGGGAGCTGCGCGATCTTCGGTTCGTCGCGATCGTGGTCCCAGGGGACGGGGAGCTGCCAGACCCCGGCCCGCGACGGCCAGGCGTACCGGGCCGACTTGCCGTCGTGGCGGTCGGGGAGCCTCCGGCGGTCGCGCTCGCTGTCGGGCGCCAGCCGGTCGGAGAACGTGGCGCGGTCCCCCACCTCCCAGCGGATCGCCGGCGGCGCCGCGTCCACCACGAAGGTCACCGTCGCGATCGTGGCCCGCCCGCCGCAGCCGTCCACCGCCACCGCTCCGGCCGTGTGCTCGCCCGCCGTCCAGGTCGCCGGCCAGGCGCTCTCCTGCCGGCCGCCGATCATCGGCTGCCAGCCCGCCACCGGCGCCGCACCGTTCTCGGATGCCGGCACCACCGTCACCGTGGCCGTGGGGGACACGATCAGCCGGTCGCCCACCCGCACCTGCGCGCCGCCGACCTGGATCGCGCCCGCGGCCGCGATCTCCCCGGTGCCCGGGCGGTCGGAGGTGACGCGGAGGCGGGCCGCCTCGCTCGGATAGCCGTCGAGCCCCGAGCGGCTGCGGGCGGTCACCCGCCAGTAGAGCTCGGCCACCGGCAGCGCGGCCGGGCGCCACGCGGTCGCGGTGTCCCCCGGAGCGCCGACGTGGCGGTCTACCAGCGTCCCGCAGCCGGGATCACGGCAGACCTCCACGATGTAGGAGTCGGCCTGCGGCACCGCGGTCCAGCTCAAGCCTGGATTGGCGCAGGCGCGGTCGGCGCCGCTGGCGGGCTCGCCGAGCACCACCGCCGGCAGCAGCGGCTCGGGGGGCGATGGCGGCCCCTGCGGCGCCACCGAGGTGCCCATCCCCCGCTTCACCGCCACCTTGGCGCCGCCGGCCTCGACCTCGCTGTCGCCGCCGTAGGCCATCAGCTTGGCGCTCCCCTCGTCGGCCTTGCGGGCGCGGGTGCGTGCCGCCCCCTGGCTGTCTGGCCGCGAGGTCGCCCGCGTGGTGCCGACCACGATCTCCACCTCCGGCGCCGGCGCCGCCGATCCCGACCGGGCGTCGAGCTCCGCCTGCCCCTGCACGATCTCGATCGACTTCTTCGGCGTGCCGCGCAGCGTGTTGCCCGAGCGGTGGAGGAAGATCAGCGAGTCCTCGGTCACCGTCAGCCGGGCGCCGTCGAGGAACTGCATCTCCGCCGAGGACTTCCGGTGCGTGCGCACGCCGTCGCGCTCCACCAGCACGTCCCCCACCTGCGCGCTGTGCCAGGGGATGGGGGAGGGCTGGTCCTCCACCTCCCGCGAGAGCAGGTTCAGCCGCGCCGCCGGGAAGCTCGACAGGACCGAGGGGATGCGGATGCGCAGCCCCGGCGCGATCCGGTCGGGATCGGCGATGCCGGGATTCAACCGGTGGATCTCCGGCCAGCGCTCCTGGGAGCCGAGGAACTGGGCGGCGATCCCCCGCAGCGTCTCGCCCGGGCGGACGGTGTGCCAGCCGGTCGCCTCCGGCGGCAGCGTCGTCGGGGCGGCCGGCTGCGAGGGAGCGGCGGGGCGGCTCTGAGCCGAAAGGCCGGCGGCGAGCAGCGGCGCCAGCAGGAGTGCGAAGAGGAGCGCGGTCGGTCGGCGGTTCATCGGGTTCTCCCGGCACCGGCGGCGGGCCGGCGCGTCGAGTGGGTGATCCTGGTCTTCGGGTCTGATCCGTATACTAATGCGCTCCGTGGATGAGAAGTAAGATGCGCGGCATGAAAACGATCCTGGTGGTGGATGACGAGCCCTCCGTCCTCTTCGCCCTCTCCGAGGGCCTGAGCGACCGGCGGCGGGGCGTGCGCGTCGCCACCGCCGCCAACGGCATCGAGGCGGTGGCCGTCCTGGAGTCCGGGGCCGTCGACCTCGTGCTCACCGACCTGCGGATGCCGGACATGGACGGCTTCGAGCTGCTCGCCTTCCTCCGCCGCAATCACGCCGCCCTGCCGGTGATCCTGATGACCGCCCTCGGCAACGCCGAGACCTCCGCCCGCCTGGCCACCGCCGGCTCCTTCGAGTGCCTCCCCAAGCCCTTCGACCTCCCCGACCTCAAGCGCAAGATCGCCGAGATGCTCGCCCAGAGCGTCAAGGGGAGGGTGGAGAACATCTCGCTGGCCTCCTTCCTCCAGCTCCTCGAAATGGAGCGCAAGACCTGCACCCTCTCCATCCGCTCCGCCGATCCCGACGCCGAGCGGGAGGGCAGGCTCTACTTCCGCGCCGGGAGGCTTATTGAGGCG